>NZ_CAWUDL010000054.1:0-45469 GCF_963920945.1 Anabaena sp. CCY 9402-a | reverse complement strand
GAGTTATGAGTTATGAGTTATGAGTTATGAGTTATGAGTTATGAGTTATGAGTTATGAGTTAAGTAAATATTTAGTAATATTATATACAGTTCATTGTGAACCAGTTTCCTTCTTTAAGGGACTGGAAAACATATCCCAACATTAACACTCACTACTCATTACTCACTACTCACTACTCACTACTCATAACTGAGTATTTTGAGTTTTTTCTGCCGTTGGTGTAGTTTTGCCAGCAATTTGTTTACCCAATACTTCCAAGGCTTTAGCGAATTGAGGATCTGCTAATGTGCCGATTTTGTCTCGTTCTCGCAGCCACAAGTCTTGACGCTGGGCATCTGTCAATTCGACTTTCACATCTGGGTCAATGCCATGTTTATTAATATCTTTACCACTGGCGGTATGATATTTGGCAATGGTGACTGCTAGACCTGAACCATCTTCTAAGGGACGTACAGATTGTACCAAGCCTTTACCAAAGGTTTGTGTACCAACTAAAACAGCACGCTGATTGTCCTGCAATGCACCAGAGAGAATTTCACTGGCACTGGCTGAACCTTTATCAACTATGACCACTAAAGGTTTATTCGTCAAAGCCCTACCTCTGGCTACTTCTCGCTCTTGTTCGCCTTGGCGGCCAATGGTAGAAACAATTGTGCCTTTATCTAGCCACATCCGTGCAATTTCTACACTAGAGAATAGCAAACCTCCAGGATTACCACGTAAATCCAAGATATAGCCATTTACCCGTTGTTTTTCTAAATCTCTAATGGCTTGCTGCATTTCTTTGCCAGCGTTGGCACTGAACTGATTCAGACGAATGTAGCCAACTTTACCAATAGTTGTTTGCTTTTGAGAATAGCGCACCGGATGAATTTCAATCCGCGCCCGTTTGATTTCAAATTGTTTTTGTTGACCGTTACGATCAATCGTTAAGGTGACTTGTGTGCCTGGTTCGCCTCGAATTAGAGATACTGCCTGGTTGGTATCCATACCTTTGGTACTTTTGCCATCTATCTTGAGAATGATATCCTTAGAAAGAATACCTACTTTAAAAGCAGGTGTATCCTCAATTGGCGCAATTACAACCAGCTGCTTAGTTTTTTCATCCTGACTGATGGTGATCCCAATACCGGTGAGTTCCCCAGAGGTATCCACCTGCATATTTTTAAATTCTTGTGGGGTCATAAACCGGGTATAGGGGTCTTCTAGCTTTTTCAGCATTTCCCGGATGGACTTATAAGCTTCCTCTTGACTACTATAGGACTTGCTGAGGTACTCCTTGCGTACAGCTAGCCAATCGACCTGATTAAAAGTTCCGTCTACATATTGGCGTTGGACTATTTGCCACACCTCATCTACCAATTCCTTGGGACCTGCTTTAAATAAAGCCTGACCACGCGAGTGGATGCCAAGGCTAGTAACTGCGATCGTGGAGAGTGTTACCGCCGTAGCACCCAAAACAAGCCTACTTTTTGTAATCACCATAATGACAGCTGCGTCAGAGGGAAAAATTTATAGTCAGTACGCTCAATCTAACACAGGGTAAACTGTAACGAGCGAGTATGTATTCCTAACTTCATCAAAATACTTTTTAATCCGGGGATCTAGGCGATCGCCATTTACAGAAATTTTATCAAGAAAGAAGAAGTGGGAGTATATGGGTGTAGGGATTTAATGATGATTTTTGCCTTGGTTTTATCATGTAGGGTGCGTCAGTGGGATAAGACCAGGAAATACCAAGAAATTATTTGTACTGACGCACCCTAGTAACTACTGATAACTGTTAACTGATTTAAGGCTCTACCCAACGATCATCTGCTTTGATCAGGTTAATCAATTCTTCTACACCTTTGTCTTCTGTGACTTTTTTAATTTCTTCTCGTCCACGATACAAAGAAATGTAGCCAGGGGTTTTACCTACATAACCATAGTCAGCATCAGCCATTTCTCCTGGGCCATTGACAATGCAACCCATCACAGCAATGTCTAAGCCAGTTAAGTGTTTAGTGGCTTCCCGGACTTTGTGTAGAACTTCTTCGAGATTAAACAAAGTGCGTCCACACGAAGGACAAGCCACATACTCCACCATTGTTTTCCGCAAACCCAAAGCTTGCAGAATGCTGTAGCAAACGGGAATTTCTTTTTCTGGTGCTTCTGTTAGGGACACGCGAATTGTATCACCAATGCCATCGGCAAGTAATGTGGCAATACCTGCTGTAGATTTAATTCGTCCGTATTCGCCATCACCCGCTTCTGTCACACCTAAATGCAAGGGGTAGTCCATACCTAAATCATCCATGCGCTTGGCCATTAAACGATAGGCGGCTACCATCACAGGAACTCGTGAGGCTTTCATGGAAATGACTATATTACGGAAATCTAACGATTCACAAATACGAATAAACTCTAGAGCAGATTCCACCATCCCTTCTGGAGTATCGCCGTAGGTAAAGAGCATTCTTTCAGCCAATGAACCGTGATTTACGCCGATTCGCATGGCTTTACCTTGGTCTCGGAGGGAAATTACTAGAGGTGCTAGAGTCTCGCGGATTTTTTCACCAATTTCATTAAATTCAGATTGAGTATATTCAGTCCTTTTAGTGTTGGGTTTTTCAAACACATATAACCCTGGATTAATCCGTACTTTCTCGATGTGTTTGGCAACCTCCAGGGCAATTTTCATCCCATTGTGATGCACATCAGCAACAATTGGGACATCTTGGTAAGTTTTAATGAGTTTTTGTTTAATTTCTGCCAATGCTACAGCGTGAGCAATACTTGGGACTGTAACACGGACAATTTCACAGCCGATTTCGTGCAAACGACGGATAGCCGCTACAGAACCATCAATATCAAGGGTATCTTCGTTAATCATCGACTGGACTACCACAGGATAGCCGCCGCCGATGGTGACATTACCCACCTTGACCGGACGAGTTTTACGACGCTTGATTGTAGTATCAAAGGTGGTTTGATTAGTTGTATGATTGGATGTTGCGAGATTCGGCAGAGTTTGCATAACCTTATTAGGTGAATTTGCTGTAGCTAAAATATTAGATTAAAAGGTCTCTGTTTCTCAGAGTGCCATAGTGAGAGCTTTTTTGAGCGGTGCGATCGGAAAAAAGAATATAAAAAATCTGATGTAGTTAAAATAAGTATTACTAGGGAAGATTTTGAACTTTTCATATTACCTAGTACCGTAAGGCAAAATTCAAAACTTGTACTAAGCTTGTCGTAAAGCCTGCGGCACAGCTTTTCCTAACGGAGAGGCTGCGCTAATGCTTAAGGCGTAGCCTCTCCGTTAGGAGAAGAATGTTGACATCTGGCGAAAATAATGTAGAGACGTAGCATTGCTACGTCTCTACATGGTTTGTGAATAACGCATATTTCATTTTTTGATCTACCTTAGTCTTGATAGACATCTCCAAAAATGACTTAGGCACAATTCATGTATCCGAAGGCTTCCCGTAGGGTATTGTGCCTACCAAGGATTCTGGACAACGCATAATTAAACTTGGTAGATGTTTAATAATTAGCTAAGGGGCGATAAATGCCCCTAATCATAAAACAGCAAGTTTTTGTTTCAGTATGCTCCGTTATTTTTTGGGACAACAACCACATCAACTGTTTTCAGTATTATCCATAAATCCAGCCAAAAAGTTCTAGCTTTGACGTAATGTAAATCTATTTGAACTCTGCGTGGATAGGGGATATCATTACGTCCAGATACTTGCCATAATCCGGTAATGCCTGGCCTGATTGTTAAAACTTGATCGATGTGGATACCGTATTTTGGTAGTTCTTCTGCGACTAAAGGACGCGGCCCCACCACACTCATGTCCCCCTTTAAAACGTTCCAGAATTGGGGAAATTCATCTAGACTAGTAATTCGCAAGAATCGGCCGATTGTGGTAATTCTGGGGTCTTTTTTTAACTTAAAACTGCTTTCAAATTCTTGCCGCAGATGGGGCGATGTTTCCATCATTTGGACGAGTACTTCGTCCGCATTGCTTACCATCGTGCGGAATTTAATACAATTAAAAGGCTTGTAATTTTTTCCTATTCTTTCCTGGACATAAAAAATCGGGCCTTCCGAACTGAAAGAAATCAGTAAGGCCAAGATTAAGTAAACAGGAGAAAACAGAAATAAAACTGACAAAGAAAACACGATATCGAACAGTCTTTTGGCAAACTCTCCGTTTAAAGTTGGAAAAGACAAACCTTGAGGTTTTCTTCTAGGTGTCTTTGTTTTTTGACCTCGCTTGAGTGCAGAACGCGTAGACGAGCTAGCATCTGGACTTAAGCGTCGCTTACCGGAGAGGAGTGAGCTCTGGGCAGTCATCATACTCCTTAATAATCCACACCACACATAGTCCCAATCTTAAAGCTAAAAGGAGGTGCTTCTGGGGTGAAATTGCCAAAAGCATCTAAAACAATTACAAAAAATTCTGGTTGTCACTCTCCAGAATGCCTTTTTTGTTATGCTGATGTAAAAAATCTAGGTAGCATCGAGCAAAAACTTGCGGTGAAAACTGGGCTGCGTGCGATCGCATATACTCAGGGTTAAGGTCATATTGATAAATTTCAAATTTTTCTACTGCCTCCACTAATGCTTCTGCTGTTTGTCTCTTAAATAGTATGCCCGTTCCTGTGTCTTTATATGAACGCACATCTTTTACCGTTTCTAACGCACCTCCTGCACCATAAGCAATCACTGGAGTACCGCAAGCTTGCGCCTCTACTAAGGCAATACCAAAATCTTCACAAGCAGCATAAACAAATGCCTTAGCCCTAGACATATAGTTTTTTACCACTTCATCAGGTTGCCACCCCAGTATTTGGATATTCGAGTTTGCTAGCTCGCGAATTTGTGTCATTTCCGAACCTGTCCCAATGATTACCAATGGTCGTTGCAATTGATTGAACGCTTGAACAATTAGAGATACTTGTTTATAACTCACTAACCGGGAAACGGTGAGATAAAAATCTTCTTTTTGCGGCAAAAATGGAAACGCCTCCACATTCACAGGCGGATAAATGACTGTGGCTTCTCGTCGATAGCACCGCCAAATACGCCGAGCAGTATGGTGAGAGTTGGCAATAAAATAGTCAACCCGATTTGCGCTCAATACATCCCATTGGCGCAACTGATGCAATAAGTAGCGAGTTACCCATCCAGCTACACCACTACCCAACTTACTGTGGTGTAGGTAATCAAATGTTAAGTCCCAAGCATAGCGCATCGGGGTATGGCAGTAGCAAATATGCAACTGGTCGCCAGTGGTTAAAATGCCTTTGGCAACAGCATGGGATGAAGAAAGAATTACATCATACTGGCGTAAATCCAGTTGTTCAATTGCCAGTGGCAAAAACGGCAGGTATTTTTGAATTCCATTTTTGGCAAAGGGAAAATGCTGGAGAAAGGTACTACCAATCTGACGTTGATACAAATAACTTTCAGGATTGCTGGATTCAAAGTCAATGAGAGCATATAAATCAGCATCAATGTGATGGAGAATTTCCTGAACGACTAATTCTGAACCACCGGTGGCTTTTGGTGTTAGCCACTCATGAACAAGAGCATATTTCAAGGGCACAGCTAACTTTAAAATGTAAAAAATACGTCAAGCAAGAGTGTGAGGTTAACTGCACAGTTTCCTTTGGCGATGGAGGAATGGGAAATGCCCCAGATGGCAATTAAGGACAGAATTTTGCTAGTAGATGTTCCAGAGGGATGCAGCAACCTGATAACCTCAAGGGATTGGGCATTGCACAGTCCCTACAAAAGACATAGGAGTGGGTAAATTATGCGAATTTTGATCATGGGTGGTACTAGGTTCATTGGTGTTTACCTAACTCAAATTCTTGTGGAACAAGGACATGAGGTAGTGCTGTTTAATCGTGGTAATCGCCCACTACCCAGTTTGCAGGGAGTAGGACAAATTATAGGCGATCGCACTGATCCTACACAGCTGAAGGAAAAATTATTACCAGAAAATTTTGATGTAATTTTTGATAATAATGGTCGAGAACTGACTGATACGCAACCACTAGCAGAGATTTTTGCAGGTCGGGTGCAGCATTTTGTCTATATGAGTTCTGCGGGGGTGTATCTCAAATCTGACCAATTACCCCATGTAGAAGGAGATACAGTAGACCCGAAAAGCCGTCATCGGGGTAAGCATGAAACCGAAGCCTACTTGCAGCAACAGGGATTACCCTTTACTTCGATTCGCCCTACTTATATTTACGGGCCTCGGAACTATAACGATTTAGAAAGTTGGTTCTTTGATCGAATTGTACGCGATCGCCCAATTCCTATTCCTGGTACTGGGGTACATATTACTCAACTAGGTCATGTCAAGGATTTGGCGATGGCCATGTCCCAGGTGATTGGCAACAAACAGGCGATCGCTCAAGTGTATAATATTTCAGGCGATCGCTTCGTCACTTTTGATGGTTTAGCCCGTGCTTGCGCTCAAGCTGCTGGTAAATCACCCGATGACATCAAACTTGTGCATTACGACCCGAAAAAATTTGATTTTGGTAAACGTAAAGCTTTCCCAATGCGGGTACAGCATTTCTTTGCTTCCGTGCATAAAGCACAAACAGAACTGAATTGGCAACCTCAATATGATTTAATTTCCGGTCTAACAGACTCTTTTGCAAATGATTATTTAGCCACTGGACGAGATAAAGCCGAAGTAGACTTTTCCACTGATGAGGAAATTTTACAAGCTTGTTAAGGAGTGCTGAGTTATGAGTCTTGAGTTATGAGTGCTGAAGGCGGAGTAAACAATTTTTGAATTTTGTTAGCGCAGCGTAAAGCCTTCGGCATAGCTTCGCTTAGAGCGAGTCCGCGTTCACGCAGCGTCTGTCTACGACACGCTCCGCGAACGTAGAGAGCGTCATTTTGAATTTTGAATTGATTAGTCCCTATTGCCTAAACCTGATTTGGGTCAATACCTAACTGTTGTAACTTAGCAGCTAATCTTTCTGCTCGTTGGCTTTCTTGTTCTACTGGAGTCGGAATCCAATTACCCTCTGCATCATACCAGCGTAGCCACAAGCGTTCAATTCCTTGGTAATTACCTTGCCAAAGTCCTAATCCAAGTTGCAGACTAGGCATCCAAATTTGGGGTGTACTCAAGTTAATTTTGCTATAACGGTCTGCAACCAATTTGTTATAACTCAAAATATATTAAATCTGATTTATTAAGCAATATGCAAACAATATTAGTAACAGGAGGTGCAGGCTTTATCGGTGCTAATTTTATCCTTTTAGCGAGACAATCACAATGGGCAAATATAGTTAATTTAGATAAACTAACTTATGCAGGTAATTTAGGTAATTTAGCTAAATTACAAAGCGATAAAAACTATCATTTTGTACAAGGAGATATTGGTAATTTAGAGTTAGTTAGTTATATTTTGAAAACATATAAACCAGATGCAATTATTAATTTTGCAGCAGAAAGTCATGTAGATCGTTCGATTTTTAGCCCACAAGAATTTATTCATACTAATGTATTGGGTACGTTCCAATTACTAGAAGCAAGTAAATTTTACTGGCAGAAATTATCTTCTAATAAACAAAAACAATTTCGTTTTTTACATATATCTACAGATGAAGTATATGGTTCACTAAATTTACAAGATCCAGCATTTAGAGAAGATAGTCCTTATACACCTAATAGCCCTTATGCAGCATCTAAGGCTGCATCTGACCATTTTGTAAGAGCTTATCATCACACCTATGGGTTGCCAACTTTAACAACCAATTGCTCAAACAATTATGGCCCACTGCAATTTCCTGAAAAACTTATTCCTTTAACTATTATTAATTCGCTAGATGGTAAACCGTTACCTCTATATGGAGATGGTCAAAATATTCGCGATTGGCTATATGTCATTGACCACTGTCAAGCTATATATCTAGTTTTACAACAGGGAAAAGTTGGGGAAACATATAATATTGGTGGTCTGAATGAACAAAATAATTTAACTGTTGTAGAAAAAATTTGTGCAATTCTTGATGAACTAGTTCATCAAGATAATTTCTCTTATTCTTCTTTAATTACTTTTGTTAAAGACCGTCCTGGACATGACCGTAGGTATGCAATTGACTGCCATAAAATCAGTCATGAATTAGGCTGGAAACCTGAAGAAAATTTTGATAGTGGTTTACTAAAAACTGTGCGATGGTATTTGAGTAATTCATCTTGGGTAAATCAAGTACGTTCAGAAAATCATCAAAATTGGTTACGAAAAAATTATGATAATAGGTAATATCGTCACTCAATATGGTTCGGTTAAGGTTAGTTTAGAAATACAGAACTCCGGTTTATTTAAGAAATCGGAGTTATGGATTTGTGCATAAATAATTTAATACATAAAAACTATTTTATCAGGATAAAAAATGAAAGGTATTATTTTGGCTGGTGGTTTTGCCACACGCCTTTATCCTATAACTCACGTTGTCAGTAAACAGCTTTTACCTATTTATGATAAGCCAATGATTTACTATCCTTTATCTGTTTTAATGTTGGCAGGTATTCGGGAAATTTTAATTATTACTACTCCTACTGATTTAGAAGTATTTCAAAGATTATTAAAAGATGGAAGTCAGTGGGGTTTACAGTTTAGTTATATTGTCCAAGCAAAGCCAGAGGGTTTGGCACAAGCCTTTATTTTAGGCAAAGATTTCATATTTGATGAGCCAGTATGTTTAATTTTAGGGGACAATATTTTTTATGGTGATAGATTAACAGAAATTTTAGTAAAAGCTGCCACTCTCAAAGTAGGTGGATTAATCTTTGGCTATCAAGTTAAAAATCCTCAACAATATGGAGTGATTGAATTTGATGCTAATGGTAGGGCAATCAATATTGAAGAAAAACCTTTAATTCCCAAATCCAATTATGCTGTACCTGGTATCTATTTCTATGATGCACAAGTAGTAGAAATTGCTGCTAATTTAAAGCCTTCTGTTCGCAATGAGTTAGAAATTACTGATATTAATTTAGCGTATTTACAACGGAGTCAACTGCAAGTAGAATTATTAGGCAGAGGATATGCTTGGTTAGACACAGGAACTCATGAATCTTTATATCAAGCAACTAACTTTATTCAAACCCTTGAAGAAAGACAAGGTTTAAAAATAGCCTGTATTGAAGAAATCGCCTATCTCAAGGGATATATAGATTTATCTCAACTGCTTCAGTTAGCTGCACCTATGGCTAAGAGCAGCTATGGTGATTATTTAATAAAAATTGTTGAAAATGAACAAAATGCAAATTCCAGTAAACATATGAAACTGATCACAAAAAAAATGTTTAGAAATAGTGGATATAGCAGAATATTTCCTTGAAGCTAATCATTTCTATGATACTAAAAATGTGTTGTTACGCTACCAAATTTAGCGATAGCCAGGCACACTAGTGAGTGTCTATATCTAACGCTCCTCAGTTAGCGATCGCCTGGACAATTTCAGAAACCCCCATACTTGCTGCTTAAACACTCATAAATACTTATTTAACAAATATTAAATATTAATATTACTCAATAAAATATATGAATATTAATTAAATAACTCAATATAATGATACTCAGTATATAAAAAGATGTGACATATTTAACTATATAGTTATTTTAGGCTTTGCGATGCTTCACGTTTCACCCAAAAGAAATAAAAATCACCTACTGGATTTTTTAGGTGTACTGAGAAAAAAAGCAGTCAATAAAGAATCCCTACTACTGCTAACAACTGTATTCATTTCTTTTGTGCCATCAATAGCTCAAGCTAGCTGTTTAATCTGGACTTCTTGGCAACCGACTAGGTTAACCCAACAGCAATGCCTTAACAGAGCCGAATTAGCCCTGAGAAATACGGGATTTACTAAAGGTTTTGCAGCATTGGAATCGGGAGTCTATGGAGAAACCGGACAATATAGCGGTACAATCCGATGTATTAGTTCCAAAGGTCTTGCATTCTTTATTGTTGCTGGCCCATCAGCTAGAACAGCACAAAATCTACTAACACGTTTAGAAAACAACTATTAATATACAAAAAACTTAACTTGGGGATTTCAGTTCTTCTCTGGTGGTTGGTTGCTTGTGGTACTTTGTGGCCATAAATAAATCCCGCCAGAGATTAACGTCAAAGTTACAGAAATCCAAAAGGCGATGAGAGATGGGATTTGCCACTCTACTGATAAGGGTGCGATGAGTAAGGCGATCGCAATAATCTGACTGACCGTTTTGAGTTTACCCCAAACATTTGCCCCGGTAATAGTCGTTTGATTAACTCGCCAACCTGCGATCGCTAATTCCCGCGCTAAGATCAAAAACACTCCCCAAGCTGGGATTCTTCCCAACTCCACTAAAACCAGCAACGGTGCTAATACCAAAAATTTATCGACTAAGGGATCAAGAAATTTACCCAAATCACTAATTTGGTTCAATTTTCTTGCTAAATAGCCATCTAACCAATCTGTGAGTGCAGCGACTAAAAAAATTGCCAAACATATCCATCTAGCTTGCTCTGTAGGGTTGTACAAGCCATAAATTAGAAATGGGACACCCAGAAGGCGAGAAAAAGTTATCCAGTTGGGTAAAGTCATGATTTTGGTTGAGAAATTTTCTATAATTTCAACCAACCAAATAATTGCCCTAATGTCAAATGTAAATCACTAACTAAATCGGGGACTGGTAATATATCTTGTTCGTTTTCTAAATATATTGGTTGCTGATGAGGAGGATAAACTAAAATGCCGGATTCCTCTGGATCAATTAACCAACCTAAGCTAGTACCATGATTTAAGCAATATAAAATATTTTTGGTGACTTTGGTTGTACTTTGTTCAGGAGATAAAATTTCAATAGTCCAGTCTGGATATGTATTAAACGCATTAGCAATATTGCCCTTTTCATCTACAGGAATCCTTTGCCAAGCAAATACTGCGACATCGGAAACAGTGGAACGTCCACCAAATGTACAGCGTAATTCTGGAAAAGCTAGCGCAATTTTTTCAGGTTTAACTACACCATTAATTGTAGTTACCAATTCACCTTGTAGTCTACTGTGTTTACCTTGGGGCATAGGTTTTTGGATAATTTCACCATCAATATATTCACTCGCTGGTTTCGTTTCTGGTAATTGTAAAAATTCTTCTAAAGATATACGGCGAGTTGGTGTTTTAATCATAATATTTTTCCTGCTCGTATTTAATACCAAGTTTAGCTTAAATCAGTTTAGTTGACAGACTTAAGAGATGGTCACTAGTCATTAATCAACAGTCAATAGTCATTAGTTTGCCATGCTTTGTTAGTCATTTTTGATGGAACAATCAAGTTTTTTGTGTATTTGCATGGCATGATCTGTATTTTGAGATCATCCCAACAATAATATGACTGACAATACAGATTTTCGTATCGAACGCGATTCAATGGGCGAGCGCCAAATTCCGAGTGATGCTTATTACGGTATTCAAACTCTGCGAGCTATCGAAAACTTCCCGATTAGCGGCATTAAACCATTATCTACTTACGTAGATGCTTGTTTATTCATTAAAAAAGCTACAGCAATTGTTAACGGTGAACTAGGCTGCATTCCCCAAGATATTAGCCAAGTCATTGTAGAAGCAGCTGATGAAATCCTCGCGGGCAAATTTCGTGATCAGTTTGTGGTAGATGTTTATCAAGCCGGTGCAGGGACTTCGCACCACATGAATGTCAATGAAGTCTTATCAAACCGGGCTTTAGAAATTCTTGGTGAAGAGAAAGGCAATTACAAAAGAGTTAGTCCTAACGATCATGTCAACTATGGACAGTCTACTAACGATGTGATTCCGACAGCCATCAGGATTGGGGGCTTGTTAGCACTGGAGAGGACATTACACCCTGCTTTAGAAAAAGCGATCGCCACTTTAGAAAACAAAGCTGTAGAATTCCAGGATATCGTTAAATCTGGCAGAACTCACTTACAAGACGCTGTACCTGTGCGTTTGGGTGAAAATTTTCGGGCTTGGGCGCAAATCCTTTCAGAACACCAAAACCGCCTTTATACCGCCTCTGGGGATTTAATGGTGCTGGGTTTGGGTGGTAGTGCGGCTGGAACTGGATTAAATACCCATCCCCAATATCGTGTCCGTGTGGTAGAAGTTCTCTCAGAATTACTCAACTTTCCTCTGCAACCTGCACCCCATCTCATGGCTGCAATGCAAAGTATGGGGGCATTTGTCAATGTTTCTGGCGCATTACGTAACTTAGCCCAAGATTTAGCCAAAATTTCCCACGACTTGCGCCTGATGGATTCCGGCCCAAAAACTGGTTTGAAAGAAATACAATTACCGCCAGTGCAACCTGGTTCATCGATTATGCCAGGGAAATATAACCCCGTGATGGCAGAGATGACATCGATGGTATGTTTTCAAGTGATGGGTTACGACAATGCGATCGCGATCGCCGCCCAAGCTGGACAATTAGAATTGAACGTGATGATGCCGTTAATAGCCTATAACCTGATTCACAGTACAGAAATTCTCGGTAATACTATCGCCGCCCTCACGGAACGTTGTATAGAGGGAATTACCGCTAATAAAGAACGTTGTTTAGCCTACGCTGAAGGTAGTCTAGCTTTAGTTACTGCACTTAACACCCATATCGGTTATCTAAACGCCGCCACCGTCGCCAAAGAATCCCTAGAAACAGGCAAATCCCTACGACAGATTGTTTTAGAAAAAGGTCTAATGAGTGAAGCAGAATTAGCTGCTGTGTTAAATCTAGAACAGATGAGCAGTATTTTAGTGAGTGGAGAGTAAGGGACTGGGGACTGGGATTTTTACTCAGCACTCAGCACTCAGCACTCATAACTCATAACTCAGCACCGGCTAAACGCCGCGCTACCGCTAACAGCACTCAGCACTCATAACTTATGCAGAATTCAAAGCCATCTGTTAGCCTTATCCGGGCTACTTCTTACGAAAAAGATACTTTAAGAGAATCTTTAGTCACCTTACTAGAACCTCTGGGGGGAATGGCGGCCTTTGTTAAACCAGGGCAACGTGTCTTACTCAAACCGAATTTGCTCACAGGTGCGCGTCCTCAAAAAGAGTGTACTACTCGCGCTGAACTAGTTTATGCCGTTGCTCAGATGGTTATTGCCGTAGGTGGCAAACCATTCTTAGGGGATAGTCCAGCATTTGGTAGTGCCAAAGGTGTAGCTATAGCCAATGGTTATCAGCCAATCATTCAAGAATTAAATCTGCCTATCATTGAATTTCACGGACAGCGTTACCAAACCGTGAGCGAAAATTTTAATCACCTACTAATCAGTAAAGAAGCGATAGAAGCAGATGTGGTGATTAATCTACCGAAAGTCAAATCCCATACCCAGTTAACCTTAACGTTGGGAGTCAAAAACCTCTTTGGTTGCGTTCCCGGCAAAATGAAAGCATGGTGGCACATGGAAGCAGGTAAAGATGCGAACCGATTTGGGGAAATGTTAGTCGAAACTGCCAAGGCAATTAATCCAGACTTAACTATTTTAGATGGGATCATTGGACATGAAGGTAATGGACCTAGTGGCGGCGAACCCCGTTCCTTGGGAATATTAGCCGCAGCATCCAATGTCTTTGCCCTAGATAGGGCAATGGTAGAAATTCTCGATGTTCCACCCCATGAAGTCCCCACTGTTGCAGCTTCTCAAAGGCTAGGAGTTTGCCCTGAACTGGCTGACATTAATTTTCCCAACTTACATCCAGACTTACTCAAAATTACAGATTGGCAACTTCCAGATCAATTAATGCCAATTGATTTTGCAATGCCCAGGGTCATCAAGTCTACGTTTAAACATTTTTATATTCGCTTTATTAAAGAACCAATGAGTGCCTATGGTAGACAGTAGTTTATCTTGAGCATTCACCCAAAAGTAAGTGCAAACTCTGCTACAACAATCTTCAAATTAGGAGGGTAGTCTAGAAATTACCCTCCGATTGCTTAACTAGACCGCCCTATAGTGGCGGTTTTTCCCAATTAGTCTTAGTCACCAGCGATGCAATGCCATGTTCTAAGCTTGTCGTTCTCTACGTTGGGATGCTGCCCTTAACCTTCAAAGAAGTATCCCCAGCCCCCAATCTAAAAGCAAAAAGTATTTTTACTCTACCTATATATAGATTGACAAAGTTCAAGTAATATTACCCAAATGGATAAATTTAGATTATGGGAAAGATTGATAGTGTGATTACCGAATAGTCACTAGCAAATGCTGATAATTTATCTGTATTTCTTCGGGATGATTTTCTGCTAAAAAAAATCTGCTAGCCTACTTATCCTTACTTTTTCATGTATTTAGTTGTGACATTTTTTAATAGTAAAAAAAAACTTCCATGTCTCAGCAAGATTTCGGATTTTCATAGTTATTGTGAACAAGCTAAATCGCTAGAAATAGCTTAGGCAAAGGATTTAAATATGATAGAATCTTATTAAGATAAAATCAATTCAGATAGATCATTAAGTTGCTCAAAAATAAAAATAACAAGCAATTGTCCTGTGGACTTAATCTATGCTTAACCTAAAAATAATAATTTACTGCCATAAACTGTAACATATTATGCACTCGGTCAAGTTAGGAATGTTCATTTGCAACCATGTATCAAGATTGCCAAGTACAAAGCCTACAACTATGAAATTCACCAAATTGGTTGATGTTTTGATCGGCTACACATTTGACAATGAAAAATAGCTAAAATAGTATTGAAACTCTCTACCTAGAGAGTCAACCTACAATTAATTGTGATTAACTCCAATTCTGTATGAATTCAGATAGCCAGTCTGCCAACCCTCCCGCCACGTATTCCCATCGTTTGGCAGACATTGTGGGAACATTAATAGCTGTAGTCACTCTAACACTACCTGTGTTTGTCATTGCCCACTATTCCACCAATGTTCCAGAAAGTCAGCAACCTATGACCTATGAACTAAAAACAGGTGGGCGATAGACAAAATTATCAACAGTGAGATGTCACCAGCCGAAAGTTCCAAACACAAACAACGGAGAAAAAATTTTGAGCTAGCATTTTTGTATTTAATTCATCAACATACGAGCTAAATCTGCGTTCTTAGCTAAGAGGTTTAGCTTAATTGGGCATAAGCCCGACACTTACAAACTCTGGTAGCGTTATACTCGTAGTAATATTCCGTAGTAAAAGGAAACGAAGTGTCGGGATCAATGTCCGCGTGATCTGAGCGTGTCCGCCGACTAACATCAATCGGTGGATACAGGTGATAATTAAGGGAAGTTCAGAATAATACTTTGGCAGAAGTCCATCTTGGCCATAAAATTTTACACGGGGAGATATGTCCCCGATAAATTTTAAGTGAAACAGAGAGAGGAATTTTTTGTGGACTTATCCCTTATTCCAGCCCAGCCAAAACTCGGTGTAATTAATGTTCTGATTGAAATCGCAGGTGGTAGCAAAAACAAATACGAATTTGATAAAGAGCTGCAAGCCTTTGCCCTAGATCGGGTACTGTATTCTTCAGTAAAATATCCCTACGACTATGGTTTCATACCCAACACCTTGGCAGATGATGGCGATCCCTTGGATGGTATGGTAATTATGGATGAGCCAACTTTTCCAGGTTGTATCATTCCTGCCAGACCAATTGGCTTTTTGGAAATGATTGATGGTGGCGATCGCGATGAAAAAATTCTGTGTGTACCAGACAAAGATCCACGTTACACACACGTAAAATCCTTGAGAGATGTAGCTCCACATCGCTTAGATGAAATTGCTGAATTTTTCCGCAGTTACAAAAATTTAGAAAAGAAAGTTACTGAAATCCTCGGTTGGCAAGACGTTGACAAGGTAGCACCCCTGGTAGAACAGTCTATAAAAGCCTATAAGGGATAGTAGGCGATCGGTAATCCGTAAGACTAACGTAAAGAGTGCTGAGTAGTGTTAGCGGTAGCGGGGCGTTGAGCCGCGTACTGAGTTCCGAGTAGTATTATATTATTATGCGTAGCCGGGTTTAAGCCCATGTTGAGTGAGGATAACCACTCATAACTCATTACTCAGAACTCTTTACTCATTACTCAGAACTCTTTACTCTGCCAAATATATAAATTGCCACATAACATTGAAACGAAATGCAGCGTACCCTCCTTTTAGCAAAAATTCACAATTGCACCCTCACGGGAGCAAACATCAATTATGTGGGTAGTATTAGCATTGATAAAATCTTGTTAGAAAAAGCCGGAATTATACCATACGAACAAGTCCAAGTAGTGAATAATGCTAATGGTGAACGTTTCATTACTTATACGATACCTGCTCCAGCCCATTCGGGAATTATTGAACTAAATGGGGCTGCCGCCCGTCTAGGCATGATCGGCGATCGCGTGATTATAATGGCTTACGGGCAGTTCACTCCAGAAGAGTTAAAAAGTTATACTCCTACGGTAGTCATTGTGGACGAACAAAACCGAATTTTGGAAGTGCGGCACTACGATGACCTGCTCAGTAAGGTCTAAATGCAAAAAAAATGTCAAATATTGAGCTGTCAGGTTCTCCGGTCTACCTAACTGAAAAGTCAGCCAACTCACCAAGTGGCCTTATGGGTGATTTCGTTTTGAAATTTTGGGGTGTCAGGGGTTTAATTGCCACACCCGACGATAACACCAGTCGCTATGGTGGTAATACTGCTTGTGTAGAAATGCGCGTAGGCGGTAAAAACCTAATTTTTGATGGTGGTACTGGTTTACGCATACTAGGCAAAACTTGGCAGCACTTACAACAGCCATTAGAAGCCCATTTATTTTTTACTAATTCCCAATCCAATCGAATTCAGGGGTTTCCCTTTTTCGCACCCGCATTTATTCCACACAATTGTTTCCATATCTACGGTGCTGCTGCTTCCAATGGGGCTTCCATTAAACAAAGTCTATGTGACCAAATGCTGCAACCACACTTTCCCTATCCCCTACAGGTTATGCAGTCTGAGTTGCAGTTTAAAAATATCACCCCCAATAGTGAAGTCAAAATAGACGATATTGTCATTAAAACTGCACTGATCAACCAAACTCAGCGATCAATTGGTTATCGGGTAAGCTGGCAAGACTATAGTGTTGCTTATGTTACTGATTTAAGTTACCGTGCAGAGCAAGTAGAACGAGACGACATTATACAAATTATTCAAGGTGTCGATTTATTAATTGCTAATGCCACTTATACACCCCCGACATCCCACGATCATGAGTGTGCCGACTCCCTTTGGCAAGCATCTGTGGAAATAGCTCAGACAGCAAATGTACGACAGCTAGTGATTTCTCATCATCACCCAGATGACCATGATGATTTTCTTGACAAAGTTCAAACTGAAGTTAAGTCTGCTTTTCCTAAAGCACTGCTAGCTTGTGAAGGTTTGATATTATCTGTTGCGTAGGTTTTGTTCTCTGATTACTCAGCCCAAAAGCATTTTTGAAATATTCTCAAAGATAGAGGTTATTTTTCTTCGGGCATATCTTTTTTTTGTAAATTTTTTCAAAAAAACTGTGTTGGCTGTTACAATATTGTTAAGAAAAGTTTCTGGTTGCGTTTTGGGAACTCGCAACTGGGTTTTAACTCTATTGAGAAGACAACGCGAATGAATATTTTGAGACCAGCTGTGGGAGGCTGGTTTTTTTATCGAACGCGGCGGGAAACTCTATGCACAAGAGGATGGAGTTTTTTAGTTGAGATAGATAGTTCTAAAGCAATTACATCTTAGTATGTTAAGTTTTATAACCAATTACGTAATTACAATGAAGCAAGCTGTAGCAATAATTAAGTGAAGTTGAGGAAAATTTAGCAGTCCAACGTTTTCAGATTCCTCGAAATATCTGGACTAACAAAATTCATTCATCGAAATCACATTAAATAGTACATCTACATAACTTGCAAGGATTAACCATCGTTATGAGTTCCGAAAATTTACAAACAATAGTTCTAGATCCTCAAACCTTAGAGCAATTAGAAAACGAGATTAAACACGAACTAATAGAAGTCTTGAATAAATCTCAATTAAACAAGGTATTGAAAAAATACGGTATATCAGAGTCAGAAGTGCTGAAAATACAATACACACTCGACTTAAATAAAATTCAATCTAGCGATGCTAGTGAGGATAAGGTAGCCATAGAATCTTTTTCAATGATGATGCGGCCACCTATAGGAACAAACTTAGCATTGCTTAAGCCTTGCCCAATAGAAGGCTATCCTGACGGGTGTTGGGTAGATTTATGAATAGTCATAAAAAAGTTGGTAATGAAAAGGCTTTGAGAGTGGGTGGTCTTTCAATTCAGCACTTTTTGTCTTTGAGCGATTGACCATGCCATATTATTAGGGGAAATCGCGCCTATTTTGTTCGGTTATACGACTGTTGTTAGAGTGTAAATAACTATAACCTCTAATTATGTAGTGAAGCTTGAAATCTTGAAGCTGCTAGTCGCTCTTGAACAAAGAGGTGAAAGTCTGTGTACGAATGGATCTTGCCAAGTCTGAGTGAAGTGTTAGCCGAAAGTGAATGTATTGTGACTGAAGGCTCACCAACCAAAGCAGAGCGGCAATGGCGGATGAGTCTAGCAGCAATAGAACATTTGTTAATCAACACTTTAGGTAAAACTGCGCCTGATGTAAACCTAGGACTGGTTTTGGCTGCACCTGCACCTTTATTTAGTCAGCCAATACTTACCCAAAGGTTGCAGACGGTAACTTTTACAGCCAAGCCGTTTAACCCTTTGGCATTGATGCCATTTCATATGCCAGGTGCGATCGCTGAAGATCCCTCTTCACCTGACAAAGATGCTGCGCGAACAGCGATCGCTATTTCTCCAGAAGAAATTACTCTCGATGAGTCAGTTTTGCCTCTACTACTAGCTGATCCCCTCGCAGCAGAGCAGTTTTGTCTAGTCTTTACAGAAAAATTTAGATTAGTTCTAGTTTTAGCCACCCGCAAAGACGGTACAAAATCATTTTCATTTTCCTTTGAGCCAGAAGTAGTACAGCAAGCATGGCGATCGCTTGGTGCGAGGGTCATGCTAAGTAATCCCGATTTCTTCGCGGAGTTGGACACATTAGTCCAAAACTATCCCCTAGTACCACCCGATTACCGCACTATTCTTCAGTTTAGCCAATTTCTACTCCAAGAATTACCAGAAGAAGGGACTAGAGAAGAGTTCCCCCAATGCCCTATCCCAAAAATCCCATCCCCCAGCCCTAATGTTCCAGCACCAAACCCCGATGTAGAACTACTCCAAGCTTTCGCCCATGAAGTCCGTACCCCACTCACTACTATTCGGACTATGACTCGTCTGCTGTTGAAGCGGCGGGATTTGCCTGCAACTGTGATTAATCGCTTGGAAATAATCGATCATGAGTGTACTGAGCAAATTGATCGCATGGAGTTGTTATTTAAAGCCGCAGAACTAGAAACCTGTGCGGCGGCGAAGTTTGCTATAACTCACCTGACTCCCATGTCTCTCGATCAAGTCTTGCATCAAAGTATTCCTCGTTGGGAGCAAGCAGCACAGCGTCGCAATTTAACATTAGATGTAGTTTTACCGCAGCAATTACCCACAGTAGTAAGTAATCCTGCCATGTTGGATCGGGTACTAACCGGGTTAATAGAAAATTTTACCCGCAGTTTACCGCCTGGTAGTCATATCCAAGTCCAGGTGATTCCCGCCGGCGATCAACTAAAGTTACAATTATCGCCTCAAACTCTCTGCCAAGATACAAATAAAGTCGCCACACCTCCAACACCACCAATCCGTAAAGCCCTTGGTCAGTTACTCATGTTCCAACCAGAGACAGGTACTATTAGTTTGAATATTGCTGCTACTAAACACCTGTTTCAAGCGATCGGTGGTAAGTTAATTGTCCGTCAGCGTCCACAATACGGCGAAGTTTTGACTATTTTCTTGCCGTTAGAAGTGAGTCATCATAAAAACGTCTAGAAACTAAGTACACAAAGTTATTAGTCATTAGTCAACAGACTGTCAAATAAAAAAATATTCATTATGTAGGGTACGTCAGTACGAAAACTTTTTGGTATTTCCAAGTTTTCTTTAACTGACGCACCCTAATGTCACCTATCACCTGTTCCCTATCCCCTGTATTTCTCCAGGATGAAAATTTCTGGAACTGTCAAGTTGTGTGCTGTATCACAATTTGTTCAGACATAGGGATAAGAAATTATGAATCCAAAACTGAAATTTCAACCTGTTTCTCATAGCTGGGTTGCTTTACATCCACAACCTAAAGGGGTAATTCAATTTATTGGCGGGGCTTTCTTTGGTACTTTTGCACCCATGTTTTTTTATCGCTATTTGCTCCAATATTTATTTAACAATGGATATACAATCATTCTGTTGCCATTTAATTTTACTTTTAACCATTACGTAGAAGCTGGATTTCTGATCAAAGAACAATACGAAATCACACCAGAGCTTGTCAGAATGGCAAAATTAGCTAACTATGACTATCAAGTTTATCTAAAAGATACAAATTTCTCTTGGGTAGGTCATAGCATTGGTTGTAAATATATTGCTCTTTTAGAAGGCTTTACTGCCTTGCCACAAGACCATAAAGAACTAGAACAATTTATTCGTAATCTGGTGTTAGAAACAAGTAAGACATCAGATCCAGCCAAAAATGAGCGCAAAAGTCAGCGCATTGTTACAGATATTGAAACACTCATTCATGAATTAAGGCAAGAACAAAACAAAGCTAATAAATTAAGTAGTTACTATGTGGGAGAAGAAAAATATATCTTCTCTAACCTGTTCATCAAAGGTCAAACTTCTGTTCTTTTAGCACCTGTTAATAGTGGCACTGACAGCGCAATCCCTAAATTTTTGGCGAAAATTATTGATAAATTGGGATGGGGTGTTAACCCAAGCCCTGATGAAACTTATGCTTTAATCAAAGCTACAAATCTATTTAATTTACTTGGATTAGTACAGTTTAAATCAGATAAAATCGCTCAAAAAACCGCCGATTGGTTTGTTAATATTTTTCACAAGCCCCCAGTTGATTTTCAAAATACTTTAGCAGGAGGCCATTTAAAACCTCTGGGTTGTAAAGTTGGTAATTATGTGATTAATTTCCCCGATAGTCTGCCAATTATTGAATCTACGCAAAGAAGAAGTAGCCAATTTGAATTTTATGTGGGTAAATTGCTTCAGGCACTAGATCAGAAGAGATAGGTTGAGAGTAGTGTATGCACACAAACATATCTATTTTGACCAATTAAGGAAATACCAAAACATAAATTATCTGATATTCGTAGGGTGCTAACGCACCCTTATATCTTAGAAGAGGTGGTAGATCTGTTACTACCTAGCTCTTTATTCCCATTCTCATTTCTAATTCCATTCACCCTGTAAAGTGAAAGCTGCCCAATAATAAGGTGCAGCATATTTTTGTTTACGCCAGATTTCTATTTGTGCATTCCGCAACGCTGCTGCCGGTTTTAATCTTGCTTGTAGCATTTGTTGATAAAATCTCTGCATAAGTTCTGATGTGGCTTGGTCATCTACACTCCACAAACTCACTACCACTCGCGGACTACCTGCATACATAAATCCCCTAGTTAAACCTACTAGTCCCTCACCTTTAATTTCTTCTCCTAGTCCGGTTTGACAAGCACTGAGGACTACCAGTTCGGATTGCAGGTTGAGGTTAAAGATATCACGCAAGCGCAAAAAACCATTTTGTGGCATCCCCTTGTCATCAAATAATGATAATACCACTCCTGATAATTCTGGATGTTTGCTGTTAAAAATGCCATGAGTAGCAAAATGGATAATGCGATATTGACTCAATTCTTCGCTGGTAGCTGTTTGACGACTGGCGGTAAAGTCCAAAGCTGGCTTACCTTTATGATGAGGGACAAGAGCCAAAATCGCTTCAGCTTCTTGACGTGTAAAGCGGAGACGCTCAAAGTTGATACCGGAATCACTGACGGATCTGCTTAAAGCGAGGTTATCTAAATTACTGACTAGTGGTGGGCGAGATAATTTACCTTGGAGACGCTCATCATTACTTCTAAAGACAGGATCTGCCAACACAGCTAAGGTTTTAGGTGCAAGTTTACGTCCTTTTTGTTCTTGCCGCAGGATGTCTAATGTAGATGCCGAGGGTAAGGTAATAATTTCGTGCTTTAGTAATAATGGCTCATATTTGCTACTTGGTTGAGAATTAGGTGTTATGAGAGCCGCAAATGGTACATACTGCAAAGCCCCATCACTCACTACTACTAAGCGTTTTCCTTCTAGCTGCTGGGCTACAGGGGCAAGTATTAGCTGAGACAATTTATTTATTGATGGGCTATGCTTCAGGTATGGGCTAGTAATGTCTTGACGAAACTTTTGAACAGCTGCTTCAATGTCTGCGCGTTTAGGCAATTCGTAACTGACAATATTTTTATTGGTAACAGCCCAAAGATAACTACGCTTTTCTCCCAAAGAATATTCTAGTAAGAGGGTGTTGTCGTCAAGGACTTGCTGTTGAATTTGTCGCAATGTCAGGGGTTGTGGTTGAGTCAAGGCTGCATAACGCGGACTGATAGCACGGATTTGTGCTTGAATTTGTTTGTATTGTTCCAGCAGTGTGGCAATTTGTGTTTCTAAAGCTTGTGCTTCTGATTCTGTATTTTTACGGCTGAGTAGTTCTACTTGTTGTGTTTCTAAAACATCAAGTTTTTGCTGTAACAAACGTTCTTGAGAGAGTAACTTCGGCTCTACTCCTTGGCGGATATCAGCATTAGCTTCACTGAGTAGTTCCAAAAGGCTACGGGCGCGGGCGCGTTCACTGGCTTGCAATGCCTGTTTGTCGTAGCCTTGATCTGGCTGTTGTTTGTGTAACTGCATCAGTAAGTCAATATATAGCTGATAATAATCCTGCACTGTAGCGAAATAAGATGTGCGGAGTTCTTGAGACAGCAGTTGGCTACGTAGATTTTCTACAATTTTGAGAGATGTTTCAATTCGACTTTGGGCTGTTTTGAGGTTGCCTTGATCCCGTTCCAAAGAGGCAATGTCATAGAGATTTTGAGCTTCTCTAGGCTTGCTCCCTAACTGTTGGAATAAGTTTAGAGATTGGATGTAATAATCTAGGGCTGTTTGCTGTTTTCCTAATTTGGCGTAAACTTTACCCAGGTTATTTAAGGCGATCGCTGTTCCTGATTTATCTTCTGCGATCGCAAATAAAGGCAGTGATTGCTGGAAATAATCCAGGGCTTTTTGTTGGTTTCCTAGATTTGAGTGGACAATGCCTATATTGTTTAAGGCAATGGCTTCATTGGTTTTATTTTTGCCTTGTTGGGATAAAAGTAGAGACTGGTTGAAGTAATCTAAGGCTTTCTGCTCATCGCCCAAATCTAGATAGACTTTGCCAATACCGTTGATGGTATTAGCCCAACTGGCTTTATCACCTACTTGTATTTTGAGGGGTAGGGATTGATGATAGTAGTCTAAAGCTTTTTGCTGTTCTCCCAGAAAAGCGTAAATAGCCCCTATATTATTCAGGGTGATAGCTTCTCCTCTTTTATCTTTTATCTGTCGTCTGAGAGGGAGGGCTTGGTGATAATAATCAAGTGCCTTTTGTTTTTCTCCTAACTCTGAGTAGATTTTGCCGATGTTGTTCAGGGTTGTTGCTTGCCCTGACTTATCTTTTAAGTGCTGATATATGGATAGGGCTTGTTTATAATAATCTTGTGCTGTTTGCTTTTCTCCAAAATCTGAGTGAGTTTTGCCCATGTATATCAGAATGGGAGCTTGTGAAGTGCGATCGCCCGCAGTCTGATACAATGCCAATGCTTCCTCAAATTTTTTCATTGCCTGGACTCTAGCTGCTGCTGTTCCTTGCTCATATAGTTGCTTGGCTTGCTGATAGGCTTGTTGTGCAGTTAAATTTTTCTTACTTGTCTGGGCAACGTTAACTGAATATTGCTGTCTAGTCATTAGCGGACTAGCAAAACTTGATTTTGAAAACAACAAAACACCGCTCAATAAAATTAGAGTCCGACCTGCTACCAATGTAAGCAATTGCCATTTGATCATAAAAATACCTGAATTTTCTGATGACTCACAGTTTGCTGAACCTAATACTGCCAATATCGAAGTCAATTTTAAATTTTTTAAGCGGTTGATAGCTTTCGCTCCCTTTATAATTCCCCATATCTAGGAAAAAATTGCAGATTAATTTTTGCTGATCTGCTTGTATTCTTACTAAAATTTGTTGGCTAATGTATTCTTTATAACTGCACATAACAACCACAATTACAAATGCAGCATTTTTACAATTTTGGGATATCTAATCACCTGATTGGGTGATACCCCTATAGTTGAAAATATGTAAATATTGCTGGTGTATTAACTTACTAAATACAGGATGTCACACAATGCAGCTAAGTATATTTAATGGAAACTTACAAATCTCCTGGGAATGGTACGAGCAATTTCTGACTTTAAATCTCAATCAAACTTTTTTAATTTCTTTCAATCATATAGAATCTGTTTCAACAACTGAACCTGTAAGTAGTTGGACAGAAATTCGTAGTCCTGGTACTAGTATTCCAGGCATTATTAAAGCTGGAACATACTACAGTAATAGAGGTAAAGAGTTTTGGTATGTAACACAAGATAAAAATTATTTAACACTGGAACTCAAGAATGAGCCTTTCCGACGTATAATTTTAACCATTGACAATCATCAAGATTGGGCAGAACGAATTAACCAGTCTATACAAGCTTCCGAAACGTCAATCTAAGCGAAAACTATAATTTCTGCAAAGTTCTGGGATTGGTGACTTGTAAGTTTTAGCGATCGCTCTCTTGTGGAAACACAGAACAAGCACTTATTGGCAATCATGACAAATCGCAAAGTTTATTTGAATCATCTTGGTTTCTTGGGAGCGATCGCACTTGGTGCTTTTTTACGTTTTTGGCATTTGGACTTAAAACCTCTGTGGATGGATGAGGTGATTACTGCCATATTTAGTTTAGGGAAAAATTATCATAATTTACCTTTGGATGTAGTTTTTCCCTTGAACCATATCCCAGATATTTTTACTTTTCAGCCTGGGGTTAGCTGTGTCCAAATCGCTAACAACATCGCTACTCAATCTACCCATCCCCCACTATTTTTTTGTGGGATGTATCGGTGGATGGAGTGGATGACACTATTAGGAAATGACTGGGTAACAAAATTGCGATCGCTACCAGCTTTATTTGGTGTAGCTGCGATCGCCGCTATTTATTGCGTGAATTGTATCGCTTTTTCAAGAACATCAGGAATTATTGCCGCATTACTAATGGCAGTATCTCCCTTTGCCGTATACCTTTCTCAAGAAGCACGACATTATACCTTCCCGATGTTTCTCATCACCTTATCATTGTTGTTAACTATGCAGATACAACGAGATATTGTACAGAATAAGATGAGATTCTGGCATTGGTTTTTATGGGTACTTATTAGTATTATTGGTTTTTATACCCACTACTTTTTTATTCTGGCTTTTATTGCTGAAATTGCCACTTTATCACTATTAATATACTGGAATAAAATTCAAAAAAATCTAACTTTATTATATTTAATAATATCTTCTACTAGTGTTTTTATTTGTTTTATACCTTGGGTATTAACAACTCTGTATCATGCTCAACGTTCAGAAACTAATTGGCTACCAACTACAGGATTTATTGCCCCTTTTTATCAAACTTTAATTAATTTGGTATTAATGATCATATCTTTACCTGTAGAAAACCAATCATTAATGATTATGGTTATTTGTGGATTATTAATGTTGATTTTTGCTATTTGGGCAGGATTAATCACCTTTAAGGGCTTAAAACATCTGTGGTTGCAAGATACAACTCACTTCGCTACATTCACACTAATCAGTTTTACTAGTTTTATATTGTTACAGTGCTTCGCCATAGCTTATTTATCAGGTAAAGATATTACTGCTATTCCCCGTTATAGTTTTGTTTACTACCCTGGTATTTGCTCTCTCCTGGCAGCCAGCATTTGTCACGGTCAAAAGACAAAAATAAACAGTGAAAAACAGACATTATTTTTTATCTTTGTTGGTGTATTAAGTAGTATTTTTGTTGTTTATAATTTAGGTTTTCAAAAGCCATTTATGCCGGAAAAAGTAGCTCTAAATATGAATTTAGAGCCATCTTTACCTCTGATGTTGGTGGTGACATATGAAAACTATCAAGATGTCGCATTAGGAATCAGTTTTGCTTTGGCATTAGAAAAAACAAGAAGTCAAACATCTGCATCAGATAGTTTTGTGGCTTTACAAAAGTCTCCTAGTTTATCTGCTGTCTGGATCAAGCTTTCACAACTGTCAGTAACCATAAAATCACAGTTAAATCTATGGATAGTCGCCCCTGGAATCAGACGGAGAGATTATCCTCAAAAGTTAATGTTATCTGGAAATAATTGTACAATCGATCCCAAAAACTATTACCGCATCGGTATTCCCTATCAACTTTACCGATGCAGTAATGGGACTCAATAGCGAAGAAACTATTGCCTATTTTTATCTTTAGAACCGAGTTTCTTGGCTTTGGGTTTATTCGTCAATTTGCCAGGAATCTTTAGTTACTTCTTCATCAAGAATTTTTCGTGGGCGGACGATGATGATAACTTTGCCTAGTATGGCGAGTTCTGGTTCTGTTTCAAACCATTGAAAATCCAACTCATCACCGTTATCAACAACAAAGTAACTCAAATCATTCCATTCTCTTTGGTTGCGATCTACAACTACTAACACAGAGCTAGCTTGAGCTAGAGTTGGGTTAGGAAAGCGATCGCTAGTTGCTAAAATTACTACTGGGTCTTCTGCACTCAATAGCACTTGCCAACCAGGTAAGGCTACCCAAGCTTGTTCACCAGCAAACTTCACTAGGCGGAATGGCTCAATTTCTTCTACTAGGGGAACTGCTTGCAGGTTTTGGGGTGTTAAAGGTAACTCACCCACGACAGGGACAATCCGGGGTAATTCGTCCTCGGAATCAAAGCGATAAAAGGGAGGAATGGGGGCGGGACGCTGGGAAACCACGGTAAAATCGACTAATAACTGTTCGATTTGTTTTCTGGCTGTTTGAGTATGAGCAAAGCGTAAACCTTTACCAATTAAACGCGATCGCTCTTGCAAATCTGTGTTTTGGCGTGCTAATTTCCAAGCTTGATAGGCTACCGCATCACCGGGATGCTCGGAAAACCCTTGTGGTAGAGTGCGGAAGCGAGCGAAATCTTTAATGGCTTTGGCTACTTCCCGCGCTTCGTCTAAATCAAGTTTATGCTGAAAAGTCAATTCAGCCGCCGCCGCCCGTTGTTCGTGGGTGAGCAACCGCAGTTCATACAAAACATCACTACCACGAGTCGCATAATGCGCTCGTGTTGCTTCTGATGTGCCGGCTTTTTCCATAGAACTATACACTTGTGAGCCAACCACTACCTGATTTTGTTGAACTGGCTCAAATCCCGTGGCTTCAAAAATGTCTTGGGGATTGTAACCAGATTTTTGCAGTGTGGCGATCGCTAATCCCCATTCCACCCAATTACCTTGTTTTTGTCTTAATTTTCGCAGTAACTCTTGAGATGAATCGTTAGCAGCATTTTCAGGATTGGGAGTGTTGGGTGGTAAGTCAGTCATAATCTAAAATTTCAGCTTCTACTTGAGAGGCTAAGTTGATACCGCATTAGTGAATCTTATTGTAATCTTTATCAGCTAGCCCTGATACACTCTACCGTTAGATAAAATTTTGCGTTACAAATAATACACATCAGCACTCACAAAAACTATCTCCGTAGTTTTCCGCAAGGCTTGATAGAAATAATCTACTAAGCTTGGTAAAAATGTAGGGCTATAAATAATTTTTACAGGTAATATCTATGGCTGACATCATTTCCGATATCCAGACAAATCATCGACAAATGGCAACTTTAGAAAGACCTAAAAAGCTCAAAATCTTAGTAGTTGATGACGAACCAGATAACTTAGATTTGCTTTATCGTACCTTTCGCCGAGATTTTAATGTCCTCAAAGCTGACAGTGGCATCAATGCCTTAGAAGTATTGGCTCTAGAAGGAGAAGTGGCGGTAATTATCTCCGACCAACGGATGCCAGAAATGAAGGGTACGGAGTTTCTCAGTAAAACTGTACCACAATTTCCCGATACAGTGCGGATAATTCTCACGGGATTTACTGATATTGAAGACTTGGTAGAAGCCATTAATGCCGGACAGGTATATAAATATATTACTAAGCCTTGGGATCCTGGTGAACTCAAAGCCGTTGTGCAAAGGGCAGCAGAAACCTATGACTTGCTCAAGCAACGCACAGAAGAACTACGCCGTGCTAATGCTCAAATGTCACTGCTAACTGTTTTGGTACAGGTAACTCAAGCCGCCCAAAATTTAGAAGCGATTCTCACACCTATCGCTACAGCTTTTTGTGATAGTTTTGCAGCTGATGCCTGTATTTTACAACTGCTAGAAAATCAAATATTGACAGCCACCCAAGGACTTTACTTTGCCGATGGTAGTATCCCAAATTGGTTGGGGCAAGACCCATTGGCAAGTGAAGCGATCGCCACTGGTAAAGTCCAAGTTTCCTTGAATGTTGCCAAAGACTCAAAACTGAAGGGTGTGACTCATTACCAAGAAAGCGGTATTCAAGCTCATTTAGTCATCCCCGTTACCTACCGAAATGAAATGTTGGGGGTGTTATCCCTCCAGTGGAAACAACCAAGCTTTTTAAGAGAAGATGAACTCAACCTGATTCATCTATCAGCTGAACTAGTAGCGATCGCCCTAACTAGCACTCACTGCCATCAAGCAAAAATTTAAACTACGAACTCAATTGTGTAGCCAAAGTTGGACGGTGCTGAATCCAAGGGTTAGCAGCTTCTAGTTGGGCTGCGAGGCTAATGATGGTAGCTTCGTCTGCCGGTTTGCCAACAAGCTGCACACTCATAGGTAAACCATGACTATCAAACCCTACAGGTAAAGCGATCGCTGGTTGTCCGGTAGCATTAGCCGGTGGACAAGGGGCAACCCAATTGACAATTTGTTGAAATGTATCTTCAGGACTCAAAGCTGCCCATTCCCCCACCCTGATAGGAGAGTGCAAATAAACAGGCAATAGTAATACATCTATAGTGTCAAAAAAGGATACAATTTGCCGCGCTACGATCTGCATGGCATAAACTGCTTGGATATATTCCCCAACAGTTCCCGTTCTTGCCAATAGCCAACGGTTCACAGGCTGCAATACCTCAGCAGGTAATCCTGCACCGGCAATTCCCGATTGCCAGACAACTTTAAACGGTTCAACTAAGGCACTGAAATCGGGAAATTTTTGCTCAACTTGATGACCGAGTTGTTCTAATAATTTTACTGTCTGCAACACAGCCTGTTGACAATTAGCATCAGCTTCACCTAAGGGAGGAATACCAGTAGCAAAGCCAATTCGCTTCCTCCCTGGATTAGTTTGGGCAGCAGTCAAAAATGATGGTTCTGGATCGGGTAGCCAGTAAGGATCACCTGTGACGTAGCCAGACATAGTATCTAACATAGCTGCCGCATCCGCCACAGTTCGGGCGAGAGGGCCATTGGCAGAAATGCCTGCTAGGCGATCGCCTACTGGTGCTTTACTAACTCTACCTCGTGCCGGTTTGATCCCTACTAAGCCACAACAAGCCGCAGGCCCACGAATTGAACCACCACCGTCAGAACCTTGGGCGATCGCACATAATCCGGCGGCGACTGCGGCAGCTGCCCCACCACTAGAACCGCCGGGAGTATATTCTAAATTCCAAGGGTTTCTAGCGGGGGCAAATCCTGTAGGTTCAGTATAAGGAAACGAACCTAGTTCCGAAGTGGCTGTTTTGCCGAGGATAATAAAGCCACCTTGTTTAATGCGTGTGACAACCCCATCATCAAATGCGGGGATGTTATTCAGTAATGCTGGACTCCCATAGGTACAAGGTACACCCGCCACGGCGTTGAGGTCTTTAATGGAAATTGGTACACCAAAAAATGGTGGTAGTGCTGTAGTTTTGGTTAATAATTCTGTCTTAGCTTTAGCATCAGCGATCGCTAAATCTGCCGTCACTGTAAAATAACTGCCCAACTGAGGGTTCAACTGCTGAATCCGGTTTAAATATATTTCTACTAACTCTAAGGGTGATACTTCCCGCCGTCGGATTAATTTTGCTAACTCTAGTGCTGGAGTAAAGGCTAAATCAGTCTCATTCATAATGTTGGGGACTGGAGATTGGGGACTGGGAACTGGGAATTGGGGAGTAACTAATGACTAATAACTATTGACCCATTTCCCTAACGGAGTTGTTACTTTAGCAGAATTTCTGGGAACTATAAATCTATCGTTTTTGTGATTTAACAAATTATTACTGGTACTTGCTTATAACTACGACAGGCAAAAATACTCATCTCACAAAAAGTCTATGGATTTATCAAGGTCTTCTGGAATTTGCTGCCAGATTACCATGAGCAGAGTTCGCAGTAAAGGATAAATCAGGAGTCAGAATTGAGAATCCATAATCCAGAAGGCTGCGCCTATATGCTGAATTCTTCTTAATAAATTTTGTAAATCCCCAAGAGATATTTATGACTGATATAGAAGCACTTATTAATGAATTGCCACAAATCGTTTATAAACTGAAACTGACTATTGGTAATTCTCAGGATATGATGCAACAGGTTGTCCTGATTAATCATGCTCAGGAACAACTCCGCAATATTCAACAAGCGATCGCTCAAGAATTATGCTCTGTCATAAGTAAAGGTCATAGTAATACTATCAATACACTATCTCTTGCTGTTAAAAGTCTGGCGATACCAACTGTTTTACAAGTCAATCCTGCGATTACTGGCAACTCAGGATTAATTACAGAAAAGTTTGGCAATCCAGAAACGGAGATATCTTTAATTAGTTTACAGTCAAAAATTAATTGCTGGCTAGAATGGGGTGATTTATTGCAGTCGATCGCCGCAGATATTTTAGGCGATGCTAGCTTAGTCAATCAAATAAATTTAAATATTAATTATCCCAGCTTGCCCATTCAAATTATAGAAATTGAAAATAGATTAAATATTGAGAAATTAAATAATCATAAACTTTCACACAGGCAAATGCTCAATATTGAAGAGGATTTGTCAAATTTACAAAATAGATTAAATTTAGTCAAAAATACTATTCAAAATACCCAAAGTCTCTTAACAATAATGATAGCCTTATCATCATTCTGTGGTAAATCTGGATTCGCTATAGAATGGTTAGATGATGCTCACGAATTAATTATTTCTAGTAATGATAATTTTCAGGAATTGACAGAAATCCTGAATGAATGTGATATATATGAAGATAAAATTAATGGTTTTAAAATTAAAATCGAAGAAATTAAACACAAAAAAAATCAATCAATAAATAATAAAAATCACGCAACAAAGCAGAAATATAATTTATCATCCTCTAAAGTTATACGCAAGAGTTTATTAATTTTCTCTGGCTTAACTATTTTAGGTTTTGGTGGATGGCTTGCGAAAGGTCAGCTCATCCAAATTCACGAAATTGGTTTGAATTTATATCAAGAGAATATTGCTGCAAGCAATTTTAAAGCAGCTTTAAAACTGGGAATTGAGGCTTCTGCTATCGCTCAAAAACCTCCTCATGCACTTACAGTATGGCAACAAGCAGCATCTAAATGGCAAGAGGCAATTAATTTGTTACAAAGTATTCCTGAAGGAACATCTGTATCTGTTATAGCGCAGGAAAAACTGGTTCGTTATCGGCTTAATTATATTGCTATAACTAAAAGAGCTATCACAGAAAAGAAAGCTGTATCTAACTTAGAATTAGCAGAAAAACTAGCGACAGAAGCTAAGTTTTTTATGGAAACTTCACCTAATTCATTAACAGCTTGGCAACAAGCAAAAGACAAATGGCAAAAGTCAATTAAAATCTTAGAATCTATTCCCAAAAGTAGTTCTGTTTATGGACAGGCTCAATCAATACTACCTCATTATAAAACCAATTATGCTGCGATTAATGCCATCATGCAAAATAGAATTCAATCTGTGAATTAAATTGGGAATCGTTAAAAATTACGAATTATTACCGTTGATTAAATAGTAAAAATACTGTTTGCAATGACCCAACGACAAAACCTAAAATTCCCCCTAAAGTGACAATTGCCTGCAACTCATTTTTGACAATTCCTTCAATGGCATTTTCTAAATCAGCAGGTGATGTTGATTTTACCCGGTCAACAATTACTTGATCTATTGATAAAATAGGGATTATTTGGGCTACAATTTTTTCTAAATCTTTTTCTAAATATCTTTCTAAAATCAATGCCAATTCTTGACTGACCACTTCTAACGAATTTATAACTACAGGTGAGTTACTCAGGCGATTTAATAGTAATTTAGCAATATTTTCCCAATTTACAGACTCAGTTAATCCTTGCAGTAATTCACTACCACTTGTTTGAACGTACTGGCGGACTGTTTCTCGTGTGGTTTTTCGCAGTTGGCGGACTGTACCAATGGGTAAGTTTTGCAATGACAGATTTTGCAGAGTTTTTTTGAGGCGATCTCGCATCTGTAAATCTTGAATTAATTCCTGTAACCTAGCATTAGTGGCTTCTTTTTCATCTAAGCAGAAAGTCCGTAGCCGCGTGAGAGTGTTCCGCAAACCAAATAGATTCGCTACTACCCAATAAGTACCACTGGTTTTTTCTCGAAAGCTTTCATCAATAATTTGAATTGTGCGATCGGTTAAAAAATCTATAATTGCCTGCCTCAACATATCTGGTGGCAAAACTACTTCCAAAAACCAATCAGCCAATCGAGTAGCCTGTTCTTCACTCAGTTGTAATTCTAGTAATATTTGGTCAAAAATTTGATTAATTTGTGCTTCTAAAAAGTCTTCCTGTCTTGCTAGCACCTTCAAAAGACGCGGTAAAGATTCTCCTAACAAATCACGCAGAATCCCCGCGACAATTTTAGTAGTTTTCTGATTTTTATCGGCTTTAATTTGATCTATAGCCAGTCGCAATAGCCAAAGAATTGCTGACTCTACTCGTTCTGTTTCTAATAACCTACGTGCCAGTTTTTGTAACTCATCGGGTGTCAGCAGCGACCCCATGATTGTATCAGAAATATTTTTTGCCAACCGTTCTTGATTCGCAGGAATCAATCCAGGGGTAAATGGTATTCTCCGTCCGGCAATATAAATTGCTCTGTAGGGACGAAATAACATTTTGATGGCTATGTCATTTGTGAAATAGCCAATAATTGCACCCAATACAGGGGGAGATACATAAAGTAAAAGATGAGACCAATCCACAGTTTTTTGGATGAATAATGAGGAATGGGGACTGGGAATTTTAGATTTTGGATTTTGGATTTTGGATTTTAGATTAAACCCCAATCCAAAATCCACTCATTGAGTCGCCCAATGCCCAATTACCTATTTAATAATTACCAATATTCCCATCATACCGTTCGCGATGGGGTAGTGTGTGGCTGAGGTAAAACCAACTTGGTAGGCTAACTCTACTTGCTCACTCCCTTGGGGAAAGCGATCTAAACTGGGGCTGATGTAGGCATATTCTTCTTTCATACCCATATGCTCGGCCATCGGCACAACTATATGATCTAAATACCATTGCTGAAAGGTACGGAATTGGTGATTTGTAGGGCGATGAAAGTCTAAAATGGCTGCCCGCGTGCTAGGTTTGAGGACACGGTGTAATTCTTGCAGACTACGACGAATATCAGTTACATTTCTTAAACCATAGCCCATTGTTGCGGCATCAAACTGATTGTCATCAAAGGGTAAATTCAGTACATCTGCTTCTATCCAAGAGAGGGCAAATTGGGGGTAATGTATTTGAGAGCGTTCTTTTGCAGTTGTTAACAGGTTGCAGGAAAAGTCTACTCCGTAAATTTTCCCCGTTGTTCCTGCACGCCTGGCTAAACTTAAGGCTAAATCACCACTCCCACAACATAAGTCGAGGCAAGTATCTCCAGGTTTAGCCGCACTCCATTTGATAGCCATTTCTTTCCATATGCGGTGTTGTCCCAGGCTTAACCAATCATTAAACTGGTCGTACACTGGGGCAATACGGTCAAAAATAGCCCGGATTTCGTTACTCATTAGTCATTCGTCAATGGTCATTAGTTATTTTATATCTTGTGCCTAAGCCTGGCGATTAATCACGTCAATACTTCCCATATCCCCATTTTCTCATGCAAGCCTCCCTAGAACAAGTTGCCCAAATTAATGTGCTTGCTGGTTTACCACTCGCAGATCAGGTAAGTTTACAACGCCATACCCTAGTGCAAAGCTACAGCAAAGGGGAGATTATTCTCCATGAGGGCGATCGCCTACCTGCAAAATTGTATGCTGTGGTCAGTGGTACAATTCAAATCACCAAAACTGCGACCACAGGTAAAGAAACCATTCTACGGAATTTAGCAGATGGAGAAATTTTTGCTGCGCCAGCTTTGTTAGGAAATGGTACTTCTCCAGCCACTGTTATGGCTGAGTCTGATTGTGAAATACTCACTGTTGAAAGGGATGCCTTATTAAAGGCAATTCAACAGCAGCCTGATATTGCTATCAGAATGTTGGTAGTTTTGAATAATCGAATTCAGCTACTTCATGAAACCGTTCATGGTTTGGTTTCAGAACAGGCAACCATTCGCCTGGTGAGGCTAATTTTATATTTTGCGGATAAATCTGGGACTGTATCCACCCCTCAAGGTGAATCTTTAAAAACAGAATTATCTTACTATCGTATGGCGCGGAGTGTTGGTATTGCCTATGAAGAGTGTCTGCGGTTAATTAAAAGTCTCAAGTCTGTAATTACTTACAGTCGAGGGGGGAAAATTATAATTATTGATCGTCAGAAATTAGAGGCGATCGCTTCTGGTGCAGTGTCATTTGAAAATATTTAAATTTTATAAAATAAATTTGTCTTTTTAAAAATTTGGGCTATATTTATCATGCTAAAAATTTACTAGCACCTAATTTTTACGTTGTCGCCATTGCCCACAGTAGAATTATTGAGAATGGTGCAAGATATGAACATATCTATCTCGTTCACGAGCCGCGACAACTAAAACTAAGCATAGAGCTGCGATCGCTTTTTGCCATTGTTGTTTTACCTGCACATCTTCTACACCATCAAACAACCCCACTAAGCGAGGGATAGCAGCCTCTAAAGCCAGACGAGGTACTGGACGATGTAAATCAACTAAGTTCATCAAACTTTCCTGGCGATTTACAAAACCAATCACCCATGTAGTCGTGTGATTTGGACTATCAGGAACACGTTTTACTCCCAACTCATTTTTGAGCCAGTTGTAAAAAGATGGTAGTTCCTGCGCTAAAACTGCTCCTGCTGTGGGTAAGGTTTGTTTGAGTAAATTGATGTCTAAACTTTCTAGTTCTCGTTCCAATTCAGGAGATACCAGCACTTCAGTTAATGGTTTAGCCATAATCACATCTAACTGAGTTGAGGAAAGGTCTAAATGTTGGGCAAAAGTCGTCAGTAGTGATTGCATTTTGCAAAACTCCCAAAATAATTATTAGCTATCGGCTGCTTTCTCAGAAAGAGTAAGTAGAAATGTGAGATTTTCTTCAGCTTTTAAAGCATGAGGCGCATTAGCAGGCATCAAAATAAAAACGCCAGGTTCTAAAGCAATTTTTTCTCCTGATAATGTGATTAACCCTCTGCCATCAAGCACATTTATAGTTGCATTGCGAGTTGATGTATGTTCAGATATTTCAGCATTAGCAGCTAGACAAAATAGAGTATATTGACAAGCTTTGTCTTGAAAGATAACTTTGCTGAGAATTCCCGCACTGGGATATTCAATCTGTTGTTGTAGTTGAGTTACAAAAGATTGATGAGTGATAATTTGAGAAGTCATAATTTTGAGAATGGGTAATGACGAGAAATTTCAATTAGCAACAGCAGACAAAATTATGTAGCCTAATTCATCATGATATTGATGAAATATCCGGTGCATTTCTAAAACTCTTTTACGGATAGATATTTGCCTCAAAACATTCCAAAAAATCCGTAATGTATTGAAAAAGCCTTCATCTTGAACAATCTGCTTTAAGTTCAATAAATTCATCGAACCTGTTTGATGTTTCGCTATTTTTAATCCAGAAGTGGCAAAAACATCCATCCAGTTATTTTCTGAAAGTGGTGTAGAATTAACTTTAATAACTCTGGCTAAATCCGTGTGTATTTCTGCTTCTTTACCACGAGCTAATAATTCATGGGAGAGAAATTTACCCCCCGGTTTTAATCTTTTATGAATTTCTGTTAATAGCTTGATCTTTCCTATAGGAGATTGCATGGTAAGAATAGCTTCTGCTAAAACATAGTCAAATTCTCCCAAGGTGTCATTTAAATGAAAAATATCGCCTTGAATAATTTTGATTTGATTTTCTAAACCAGCAGCCCGGATATTAGCACAAGCTGTAGCTACACTCTCAGGATTTTGTTCTATTCCTAATACTTTAACATTGTAATGTTGAACCAGATAAATTGCACTATAACCAAAGCTAGAAGCTAATTCTAAAACTGTTGCGCCTGGTTGAAAATTAGCCCACTGCAATAATGTTTCTGTAGCTATTCTGCCACCGGGACGCAGATATTTTTTACCTGCGGCTGCTAGAACTTGGTGTCCGCTAGCTGTTTGCAAATTTAGGGTAGTATTGGTCATTTATTTGACCCCTGAAACTTATCTATCCCTAATATGCCAGGAATTTATTATCTCGTCTTTGAGCTACCTCAAAGAAGGAAGATTAAATTGCTTTTAAGAAATACAGGTGATAGGTGACAGGTGACAGGTGACAGTGAAGAGGGAAGTAATTTTAGGGTGGGCAATGCTAACGAGGGGAAATAAGTGCTTCAGCTAATTTTCAGGATTGCCCACCTGACAAAACTTACAAGAAAAAACCCGGATTTCTCACCAATTATTGTCACCTCAGTCCAGAGTCCGTAGGGGCGGGTTGAGCGAAATATTCGTGAATGATTCGAGCATATCTGTGAACCCGCCCCTACTGTTTGTGAGAAATGCGGGAAAACTGGTACAAGATTTCAGATTACTTACATTTTGACCCTTGCGGAGTCGCATCAGGGTAGAAAGTAACAATCGCCTGATTTTTTCTTACAAAAACACTAGGAAAAGTTTTGCCTGTGTCCTCGTCACGCACGTTGTAAATACAAGCCCCTTCTGTATTTTTTTGTCTTTTAAATGCGAGGGTTGCATCGACAAGCATTTCTTCAGCGTTGCTGAGGTAGCTGTAACCTTTGATGACATCTTTTATTGTCTGATTACCTTGCTTAATAACTACACCCATTGTATAAATTACCCCAGGAACAACTTCTTCTCTCTGCCGATTATTTGGTAATCTACCGCCAATTCCTTGATTTTGAAGTTGCAAATATCTGCCGTAAAAATGCAAGCCACCAATGTCATTGGCGTTATATATTTCCCCACAAAAGATGTGTTCAAAGCCTCGACGCTTAAACCAAATATTAGTTAAGTCTTCGAGAAATTGTGTTTTACTTTTGCGTCCTGGGAATATTTCACCACCGCTAACTGTTTGCAGTTTTTGTAATACCTCTGGGTAAGAAGATAATAACTGTTGAAATTTATTCTGGCTCACTCTTGTGCCAATAGCACCACAGGTATTAAGTACAGCTTTGTCAAAAGCATTTAACTTTGGTGCTGGCGGTGTAATATCTACCTGTTGTCCTCTGGGAAAATTTACAGGAACTGGGTTATCTAAGTCATCAAAAAATGGCAATAGTTTTTGTCCTGGCTGTGCTGCAACTGGATTTTGCCAATAAAGTGGGCTAGTCAGCAATAAAACAGTAAACATCCTCAGAATTTTTTGGACTCTCAGGTTTGACATAGATTGAAATGTAGTGTTTTGCTGACAATCTAACACCAAAAAACAAAGACGCAAAGCACTTTTTAGTACATTTGCGTCTTTTTGAAGGATTTAAAAGGATTTTTTAAACTTTCTTTAACCAGCTAAACATAGCCCGTAAATCTTTACCAACTTCTTCAATGGGGTGTTCGGCTTCTTGACGACGCATGGAGGTAAATCCAGGTTTACCGGCTTGGTTTTCTAATACGAATTCCCGTGCAAATTGTCCAGATTGAATTTCGCTGAGAATCTTCTTCATTTCAGCTTTGGTTTGGGCGGTTACAATCCGTGGTCCACGAGTATAATCGCCGTATTCAGCAGTGTTAGAAATGCTATCGCGCATTGTGGCTAAACCGCCTTCAACAACCAAGTCAACAATTAGCTTAACTTCGTGTAGACATTCAAAATAAGCTAATTCTGGTTGATAACCGGCTTCTACTAAAGTTTCAAAGCCAGCTTTAATTAAGGCACTCAAACCACCGCATAATACGGCTTGTTCGCCGAACAAATCGGTTTCCGTTTCTTCGCGGAAAGTGGTTTCGAGAATGCCGGCGCGAGTCCCACCGATACCTCTAGCGTATGCCATTGCGCGATCGCGTGCTTTACCTGTGGCATCTTGATAAACTGCAAACAACGCTGGTACACCTTGACCTTGTTCATAAGTGCGTCGTACCAAATGCCCAGGGCCTTTGGGTGCAACCATCACTACGTCTACATTAGCAGGGGGTACGACCTGTCCAAAGTGAATATTAAAGCCGTGGGCAAAGGCTAAGACATCGCCTTCTTTGAGATTTGGTTCAATTTCATTTTTGTAAACCGTTTTTTGGACTTCATCGGGTAATAAAATCATGATGAAGTCAGCAGCATTGGCAGCATCTGCCACATTTTTTACAGTTAACCCAGCTGCTGTGGCTTTTTGTTCCGACTTACTACCCGGATATAGCCCCACAATTACATTCAAACCACTATCTTTCAAATTCAGGGCGTGGGCATGACCTTGAGAACCATAGCCGATAATTGCGATGGTTTTTCCAGCCAAAAGGTCTAAATTGGCATCTGAGTCATAGTACATCCGGGCCATATGAAGTCTCTCCTGTCAGCAAGCTTTGTCATGTATTGGCAGGTTTTTGATTGTACCTCAAATCATGTCACTACGGATTAACAATTAATTTTGGGGACTAATCAATTCAAAATTCAAAATTCAAAATTCAAAATTAAATAACTAGAGACTGGGGATTGGAGACTGAGGAAAAGAAAGCAGGGGAAGCAGGGGGAGAAAAATACAATGGCCACTCAGCACTCACTACTCATCACTCATCACTCATCACTCATTACTCAGCACTCATCACTCATTACTCAGCACTCATTACTCATTACTCAGCACTCATTACTCATTACTCAGCACTCATCACTCATTACTCAGCACTCACCACTCATTACTCAGCACTCTTACGTTTGCTGATCAATTTTTCTAACTTCTGCTTCAGATAGTTTCACATCTACAGCACGTATAGAGTCTTCAATGCTGTAAATCTTGCTTGCGCCGGGGATTGGTAAAATACAGGAGGACTTGGAACGCAACCAAGCCAACACAATACAGTATACTGATACGCCCTTTTGCTTGGCTAATTGTGCGATCGCTGGAATATCTTCTAAGTTTTTATGGCGACGACTACCACCAAAGGGACTCCAAGGTAAAAAAGTTAATTCTTCCTGTTCGCAATACTGCAACACGCCGTCTCTTTCTGGCTGACGTTCCCACGGGTTGTATTGATTTTGGACTGAGACAATATCTACCACCTCCCGCGCCTGTTTAATTTGTTCTACAGAAAAGTTAGAAACTCCCACAAACCGAATTAAACCATTCTGCACAGCTTCTTTAACTGGTGCGAGAGATTCTGCAACGGTGTATTGTGGGTCTGGTGAGTGATATTGCCACAAATCAATCGGTTCTTCGCCCCCCAAAGCCTCAAAACTGACGCGAATGGTTTGGCGCAGGTGTTCTGGATTCCCGTTACGTACCCAAGTCTGATTCGGACGCATTAAACCGCCTTTAGTCGCCACAATCACTTGGCTAACGTCACCTTGGTAACTGCTAAGTGCTTTGTGAATGAGTCGTTCATTGTGGTGTTTGTCTGATTCATCTTTGCAATAGGAGTCAGCAGTGTCAACGAACGTGATACCCAAATCTAAAGCCCGATGAATAACTTGAACTGATTGCGATTCAGGAGGACGGTCATATATTGACATCGGCATAGCACCCAAACCAATCGCACTGACAAAGATACCTGTTTTTCCTAGTTGTTGAGTTTCCATGCTTCTCGCTTGACTCTATAGCACCATTAACTATTTATTAGCGAGTTTAAGCTATGTTGACAATTCATCTAGAGAAGTAGGGACTGGGAAAGAGGTATTTTCTTGAGAGTAGCCACTCTAGCAGCGCACCACCCGCTAAGAATCAATTCAAAATTCAAAATTCAAAATAAAACACACACCTCCTTCCCTTCTATCCTGTCACCTGTCACCTGTCACCTGTCCCCTGTCCCCTGTCCCCTGTCACCTATCATTCTGTAGACTCAATTAACTTGAAACCCCAAGGCTTCAAAGCAGCGATCGCTATTTCTGGATTTATACCTTCATAAGCCTCCCATTCATATGGGTGTTCTTTGGGGTGTCCGTCGCCAACGTTACCTGCAACTTTGATCACCGGAAAATTCGCCACGCGATCGCGTTCCATTCCTTTGGGTACGACTAGCCGGATTTTATGACCGACGAACTTCGACACACCTGAATTAGCTACAGATTCACGGACTAAACAGATGTCACCAGCAGTCCCCCAAGTAGTTTGATAGATGTAGAGGAATGATATATAGGTATCTGGTTTGATGGATCTTTTTAGAACTTGCATTATCTGTAATCCTTACACTAAGAGAGAAAAATCATAGGAGTATCTTCTATGATTGGCTACAACTAATTTAATTTTGCAACCCCGACAAAATAAAGTTTATGGCGTTTTTATAGCAATCGTGCGGAAACTTCCCGAAGACAAAAGTATTCCCCACTCGTGATCAGCAAAGCGATCGCTGAGTTTCCTCTTACCTAGTTTACTCAAACTCTCACGAAACTCTCCCAATTGTGGAAAATAATAGATTAAGTGGAGTAACACAAAACTCACTTAGTTTGCTCATTTTCTCTTTTGAAAATATGACCCATCCTTTTCTTAAACACTTGCGTAGTCCAGATAGACCAGTGATCGTCTTCGACGGTGCAATGGGGACTAACCTCCAAACCCAAAACCTCACGGCTGAAGACTTTGGTGGGGCGGAGTATGAAGGCTGTAACGAATACCTAGTCCACACAAAACCGGAAGCCGTTGCTAAGGTTCACCGCGACTTTCTCGCTGTGGGTGCAGATGTCATCGAAACTGATACTTTCGGTGCTACATCGATTGTGTTAGCAGAATATGACTTAGCAGACCAGACTTACTACCTCAACAAAAAAGCCGCCGAATTAGCGAAAAGTGTGGCGGCGGAATTTTCCACCCCAGAGAAACCCAGGTTTGTGGCTGGTTCTATTGGCCCGACAACCAAACTACCAACCTTGGGACACATTGACTTTGATACTTTAAAAACATCTGTTGCGGAACAAGCTGAAGCCTTGTTTGATGGTGGAGTTGATTTATTTATTATCGAAACTTGCCAAGATGTGCTACAAATCAAAGCGGCGTTGAATGGAATAGAAGAAGTCTTTGCCAAAAAAGGGGAACGAATACCCCTGATGGTTTCTGTGACAATGGAAAGCATGGGGACAATGCTGGTAGGTTCAGAAATCAGTGCTGTGCTGACGATTTTAGAACCTTTCCCAATAGATATTCTGGGGCTTAACTGTGCCACTGGGCCAGATTTGATGAAACCACACATCAAATATTTATCTGAACATTCACCATTTGTGGTTTCTTGCGTTCCCAATGCGGGTTTACCGGAAAATGTTGGTGGACAAGCACACTACCGCTTAACACCAATAGAATTACGCATGGCGTTGATGCACTTTGTTGAAGATTTGGGTGTCCAAGTGATTGGGGGTTGCTGTGGGACACGTCCAGAACACATTCAACAATTGGCTCAAATTGCTCAGGAACTAAAACCAAAGGTTAGACAACCAAGTTTAGAACCAGCTGCCGCATCAATTTATTCTACTCAACCCTATGACCAAGATAATTCTTTCTTGATTGTCGGCGAACGTCTTAACGCCAGTGGTTCTAAAAAGTGCCGCGATTTGTTAAATGCGGAAGACTGGGACGGACTGGTATCAATGGCGAGGGCGCAAGTTAAGGAAGGCGCACACATCCTAGATGTCAACGTTGATTATGTAGGAAGGGACGGCGTGCGGGATATGCACGAGTTGGTTTCGCGCATTGTCAATAATGTCACACTACCTTTAATGCTTGACTCCACCGAATGGGAAAAAATGGAGGCGGGTTTAAAGGTGGCTGGAGGTAAGTGTTTGCTGAACTCCACCAACTACGAAGACGGCGAACCGCGCTTTTTAAAGGTGCTGGAAATAGCGAAGAAATACGGTGCAGGTGTCGTCATCGGCACAATTGACGAAGAAGGCATGGCGCGGACAGCCGAGAGGAAATTTCAAATTGCCCAACGTGCTTACCGCCAAGCTGTAGAGTATGGTATACCTCCCACGGAAATATTCTTTGATACTCTAGCTCTACCTATTTCTACGGGGATTGAAGAAGACCGAGAAAACGGCAAGGCTACTATTGAATCGATTCGCCGCATTCGCCAAGAATTGCCGGGATGTCACGTTATTTTAGGGGTATCGAATATATCCTTTGGTTTGAATCCAGCTTCACGAATGGTGCTAAATTCAACATTCTTGCATGAAGCCATGTTAGCAGGCATGGATGCTGCGATCGTTAGTGCTAGCAAGATTTTACCACTATCTAAAATTGAAGCCCGCCATCAAGAAGTTTGTCGTCATTTAATCTATGATGAGCGTAAATTTGAAGGTAATGTTTGTGTTTACGACCCCTTGGGAGAACTGACCAAATTATTTGAGGGTGTCAAAACCAAACGCAACGCAGGTGTTGATGAAAGCTTACCCATCGAAGAACGCCTCAAACAACATATCATCGACGGTGAACGCATCGGCTTAGAAACACAGTTAACTAAAGCCTTAGAACAATATCCCCCCTTAGAAATTATCAACACCTTCCTGCTAGATGGGATGAAAGTTGTGGGTGAGTTGTTTGGTTCGGGACAAATGCAACTACCATTTGTATTACAGTCTGCGGAAACCATGAAAGCTGCTGTAGCTTATCTTGAACCATTCATGGAAAAGTCAGAATCAGGGAATAACGCCAAAGGAACTTTTCTCATTGCTACCGTCAAAGGTGACGTTCATGATATCGGTAAAAACCTTGTAGATATCATCTTGTCTAACAACGGTTACAAGGTGATTAATCTGGGAATTAAACAACCAGTGGAAAACATTATCGAAGCTTACAACCAACACAAAGCTGATTGTATTGCTATGAGTGGCTTGTTGGTAAAATCCACCGCCTTCATGAAAGAGAACTTGCAGGTATTCAATGAAAAAGGTATTACTGTACCTGTAATTTTAGGTGGTGCGGCACTAACTCCCAAATTTGTGCATCAAGATTGTCAAAACACCTACAAAGGTAAGGTTGTTTACGGCAAAGATGCTTTCTCAGACTTGCATTTTATGGATAAATTAATGCCAGCAAAGGCATCTGGTAATTGGGATAACTTACAAGGATTCCTAGATGAAGTAGCGACTGAAGAAGCAAAAATTACTTCTGAACAACCAGAAACTAAAAAGACTTCACTCAGAACTCGGAATTTAGAACTCAGCACTGAAGTAGATACCCAACGTTCCAAAGCTGTAGCAGTAGACATAGAACGTCCCACACCACCGTTCTGGGGAACGCAACTTTTACAACCTAATGATATTCCCATCGAGGAAATATTCTGGCATTTAGACTTACAAGCCTTAATTGCTGGACAGTGGCAATTCCGCAAGCCAAAGGAACAATCTAAGGAAGAATATCAGGCTTTCTTGCATCAGAAAGTATATCCCATTTTAGAAACTTGGAAGCAGCTAATTATTGACGAAAATCTGTTGCATCCCCAGGTAATTTACGGGTATTTCCCTTGTCAGTCTGAGGGGAATACTTTGTATATCTATGAAAACAATAGCCCACAAGGGAAGGAAGTAGCTAAGTTTGAGTTTCCCCGCCAAAGGTCATCTAGAAGACTCTGCATTGCAGATTTTTTTGTCCCGAAGGAGTCAGGAATCATTGATGTTTTCCCCATGCAGGCGGTGACTGTGGGGGAAATCGCCACAGAGTACGCTCAAAAATTGTTTGCCAATAATCAATACACTGATTACCTGTATTTCCACGGTTTGGCGGTGCAAGTAGCGGAAGCAGTGGCTGAATGGACACACGCTAGAATTCGCCGTGAATTAGGATTGGGTGCATCAGAACCCGATAACATTCGGGATATATTGGCACAGCGTTATTGTGGTTCGCGGTATAGTTTTGGCTATCCGGCTTGTCCAAATATTCAAGACCAATACAAGCAATTGGAATTATTGCAGACTGACAGAATTAAATTATATATGGATGAAAGTGAGCAACTTTATCCAGAACAGTCTACAACGGCGATTATTACCTATCACCCAGTAGCGAAGTATTTCACTGCTTAATTTTGCCAATAGTTCAGTGTTAGGTAACAGCAAAAATGGGGAAAGCTTTAAATAGCTTTCCCCATTTCTTTTGACTAAAAATATAGATAAAGTACAAATTTTATGGATAAACATCGGCTCAAAAAAATTTTAATTGGTGATTTTACCTGGAAAAGATTGTTAAAATCTCTGACCTTTATATATCTATTTTTTGCTGTGTATGTTTATTTTCGGGCAGATAGTATGATTTTTTTACCTCAACCATCCAGCTATCAAGATACTAAAGATATATTGAAGCTGAAGAGTGGGGGACAAACGAAAATTTCAGCAGTGCATTTACTCAACCCTACGGCTAAATATACGATCCTTTATGCTCACGGTAATGCGGAAGATTTAGGTGATATTCAACAAGTTCTAGAAAAATTACGTAATTTGGGTTTCAATGTCTTGGCTTACGATTCGCGGTTATGGTACAAGCTCAGGAACATCCACTGAAAACCACGCTTATCAAGATATTGATACTGCTTACAATTATTTGACCCAAGATTTAAAGATACTACCACAGCACATTATTGTTTTTGGTCGTTCAGTTGGAGGTGGATCAGCAGTAGATTTGGCGGTACGGAAACCAGTTGCAGGTCTAATTAGGGCTTGCAGAATAAACAAAAAACCTAGATAAATCAAGAGATTTGGGGG
>NZ_CAWUDL010000053.1:0-46150 GCF_963920945.1 Anabaena sp. CCY 9402-a | reverse complement strand
TATCTCCTATAATCCCTTCACAGTAAGCTTTTTATCTTTTATAGACAAGTCTAATGTATGTAGCTACTCGTCATCAAGGATGATACTACGGCTTTTTCTGCTCTGATAATCAAGATTGTGTTATTAATCCCATTTCATCCGTTATGCTTTGTTTGCTGCATTGTTTAGTAACACCGATTTTTGTGTAGTTCAATCTCAGGGAAAAAACTCATGGCAAAACAGTTAAACCTTCTCTCAAAGGGACAGGTAATTACAACAGCCCTGCACACGGAGATGCAACGGTCTTACTTAGAATATGCCATGAGTGTGATTGTGGGGCGGGCATTACCAGATGTTCGTGATGGTTTAAAGCCAGTGCATCGGCGGATTTTATACGCTATGCACGAACTTGGCTTAACACCCGATAGACCTTACCGGAAATGCGCCCGTGTGGTAGGGGATGTATTGGGTAAATACCACCCACATGGCGATCAGGCTGTTTATGATGCCCTCGTGAGACTGGTGCAGGATTTTTCTAGTCGCTACCCTTTACTAGCAGGACACGGCAACTTTGGTAGCGTTGATAATGACCCACCGGCGGCGATGCGCTACACAGAAACCCGTCTAGCATCAATTGGTCATGAAGGGATGCTGACAGAAATTGGCGAAGAAACTGTAGATTTTGCTGGCAACTTCGATAATTCACAACAAGAACCCACAGTTTTACCTGCACAGTTGCCCTTTCTGTTGCTCAATGGCTGTTCCGGCATTGCTGTTGGGATGGCGACAAATATTCCCCCTCATAATTTAGGGGAAATTGTTGATGGGTTGATTGCCTTAATTGACCAACCGGATTTGTCAGATGAAAAGCTCATAAATTTAATTCCAGGGCCTGACTTTCCCACTGGTGGGGAAATAATTGGTGATACGGGCATTCGCGAGGCATATATCACAGGTAAAGGTGGGATTGTCTTGCGGGGAGTCGCCACAGTTGAGGAAGTTCCCGGCGGTAGAGGTAGCAAGCGGCGAACAGCAATTGTGATCACGGAATTGCCTTATCAAGTCAATAAGGCCGGCTGGATTGAAAAAATGGCTGACTTAGTAAATCACGGTCGCCTACATGGTATTTCTGACATTCGGGATGAAAGCGATCGCGAAGGGATGCGAGTTGTCATCGAACTCAAACGCGATACTAACCCCCAAGAAGTTCTCCAGCATTTGTATCACCAAACCGCCTTGCAAACTACCTTTGGGGCAATCTTGTTGGCGATAGTTGATGGACAACCCCGTCAGTTAAGTTTGCGGCAACTTTTATTAGAGTTTTTGCAGTTCCGAGAACATACCCTCAACCGCCGTTACAACTATGAGTTAGAGAAGGCACAAAGTCGCCTGCATACAGTTATGGGGTTACTCAAAGCTTTATCCAATGTGGATGAAGTTATCGAAATTTTGCGACAAGCCGCCGATGGTAGCACAGCTAAAATTAGTCTGTGTAGCCGACTAGATTTAAGCGAAAGTCAGGCTGATGCTATTTTAGGAATGCCATTGCGTCGAATCACGAGTTTAGAACAGCAGAACTTACAGCGTGAGTTTGACGAACTCAGCACACAAATTGCTGTACTGGAAAACCTGTTGACCGATCGCAAAGAATTACTCAAGGCTTTGAAAAAAGATTTGCGATCGCTCAAAAAGAAATACGGCGATTCCCGACGTACTAAGTTAGGGGCTACCATTACAGAGGAATTACCAAAAGGCAAAAGTGCAGACGGACAAAAAAGCTCAAGCAAAGTAGAAGCAGAACCAGAATCAGCCGAACCTTTAGAGGAAGTGATTTTAGAATCTACTCACCGGGGTTATGTGCGTCGGATTCAGCTATCTGGGAAAAAGTCAAAATTAGACAACGGTTTAAATGATCACGACTTCATTATTCAAACCGAGTTGACCGACACCCACAAAGATTTATTAGTGCTGACCAATGGTGGTAAGCTCTACCCTGTCAAAATCGGAGATATTCCCCCCACTACAGGACGTTCACCACGGGGAACACCTCTGATTACCATGCTGACAAGTACAGCTCAAGGTACTCAAGAACCTGTGGTTAGTCGCTTTATACTCCCAACAGATTTAGGAACTCAGCAAATTGTTCTCTTGACTAAACAGGGAAGAATTAAGCGTCTGTCTTTAGAAGAACTTACTAACCTGACACGGCGGGGAATTACGATTATTAAACTCAAAGATGACGATGAATTGTTATTGACACAATTCACCAAGTCTGGGGAACACTTGATTTTAGCTAGTTCTGGGGGGCGGTTGCTGCGGTTTCCAGCTAATGACGAACAACTACCCATGATGGGACGGACAGCGATGGGTTTACAAGCATTACGCATCCTGAAATATCAGCACATGGTTGGCTGTGTGAGTTCATCAACAGCCACACACCTATTATTAGTAACGGAAGAAGGATACGCTAAACGCTTACCTCTGAATCAGTTAAAATCGGCTAACCGTGCCGATTTGGGGACGCAAGCTATAAAATTTGCGACTAAAACAGACAATCTCGCGGGGATGGTAACAGCGATCGCAACGTCAGAAGTGGCACTTGTGACGAATAAAGACCGAGTGGTACGAATACCTATAGATACTGTACCAATTTTGCCCAGAGATGCTAAAGGGGAAAGTATCCTGCAACTCAACCGGGATGAAAAAATTATTACTGTTTCTGAAGTACGTTCATCTTGAGGAGTGCTGTAAAGCCCTGCGGGCATAGCTGCGCTTAGAGCGGTAGCGCGGTGTTTAGGAATGAGGATAAAATAAGATCCATCATTACGGGGTCTCTCGCACTGCTGTATAATTCCATTGCGGCAAATAATCGTCAAATACAATCTCCGTCATCTGCTTAAATTCATCTGTGATCTTGCGACCTGTCTTGTATATGCCATCTAAGATCGTTGTAAACACCTGAAGCCCTGACTTTGCCTTTAGTTAAAGAAAACTCTGAGTATTTTTTGCTATCTCTAAACTGGAAGGCTTCATCTATTATTCACAGCGTATACCCAGTGAGGATTTACCTCATGAGAGCAGGAAATCCTAAAGTATATTTTCTGATAGCGATCGCCCAGTTCCACCCCGACGCACTTTAATTAATTCTGCACAGATGCTAACTGCAATTTCTTCTGGGGTTAAAGCCCCAATATCTAAACCAATGGGTGCATATATCCTTGGTAAATTACCCTGATATTGCAATATTTTGTAAACAGTATCAACGCGTTTTTTACTACCAACCATGCCAATATATTGTGCATGACAATGCTTTAATATTTCTAAAGCTGATACATCTTGTAAATAACCTCTAGTCACTAAAGCAATATATAAATTAGAAATTTGCTGAATATTTTCCAGAATTGAGGTGATAGGTTTTGCTAAAACTAATGAGGCATCGGGAAATCTTTCTGGGGTAGCAAAATCTAGGCGATCGTCTTGTATGATAATTTTAAAACCTGCTATCTTAGCCATCTTAACTAGGGGAATAGCAATATGTCCTGCACCAATAATTAATAGAGTTGGTGGTGTTAGTAAAGGTTCAATTAAAGTATGATTTTTAAGTTGCGGTAATTCGGGGATATTTGCTGTTTCTAAGTAGGGTTTGGCATTGATATTTAAAGGTGTAATAATTGCGCCTGGTTGCCCAGATGTAAGTTTATCGATAATCTCATTCACTAAGCTTAAACTAGCATCACCTGACCATAACTCCAACCATACCAACATTGTGCCACCACAAACACCTTGAATTTCTCGGTGCGGTGCGCCTGATAAATCAATTTCTACCAATTGCTTTTCGCCATTTTGTAAGACTTGCAAAGCTTGTTGATAAACTTTAGCTTCCCCAGCACCGCCGCCAATTGTACCGTAAGTTTTCCCGTCGGCGCAGATCATCATTTTTGCACCTACTTCTCTAGGGACAGAACCTTTGGTACTAGTGACTGTGGCTAAAACTACACCACCTTGTTTTAAAGCGGCTGCTAGTTGTTGGTAAAACTCAACCATGAAAACCTGATTGTTTTGTTATTGACAACTTGATAACTTACCAATTGATTTGCAACATTTGATTCCCATCTTTCTGAAACTCGTAAGCAACGGGTTTCACCTGCACTTTAAAACCTTTGCTAGATAGCTCCTGAATAACTGGCTCAAGGTATGGAGACGTTTCACCATCAAGCTTCAGTAAAGGGAAAATCCTAATTTCTGGAGCGACTCGCAGAAGTTCATGAATCGAATCCATGTGTAAATCCAGCGATAACTGTTCAGAATACAGAAAGAGCAAATGAGAACATACACATAATTCAAACTGATGATTAGCAAATTCTAAGCTTGGTAAAGATTGATTTAAATAACGCCCTACAGCTTTCCCCTTTTCATAATCCCATAAAAATTTTTTCATGGCGGCGAGCCGAGCCTCACCAAGCTCATCAGCATGATGAAAGTTCTTCCAGATATAGCGATGAGCGTTTTGCTTGACCTGTGAAACGACTGTCTCATAAGTTTCTCTCACACGCTGCTCAATCTGTGCAGCAGAAAACTCATAAATCGGATCAATAGACACAACAGAGCATCCTAATTCTGTCATTTCAGCGTTGAAGCTAGCTGGCCCATCGCCACAGCCCAAAATTTTGGTGTTCAAATCTGCCTCTGACAGATTAAACATCAATTTATACTCTTCTAGAGTTCTACCCCAAGGGACAACTTCATTGAGTTTCATTTGTGAACGCATAACAGGTTACTTCATATCTTGCCTGCTTTGAGTTTGAATGTTACCCCGCATCACCAGAGATTTTCAGATTTTCTGGATAATACGGTATCCCCAACCTATTTGCTACGGCTTTCATCACCAGTTTGTTTTGTCAATCCCTTGTAAAAAATATTTACATAATGTTATATTCAGTTACATAAGCAAGCAAAAGAAAAAAGACATGACAAGCAAAGGCTTCACAATGAACGAACTCGGTCAACTCAACAACTTTGCCATTGAACCAAAAGTTTATGTAGATCAAACCCCAAGAGCAGGTTTTACCGAGTACGCGGAGAAACTCAATGGACGCTTGGCGATGATTGGCTTTGTCTCACTTATTGCTGTAGAAATAATCACAGGAAACGGCTTGATTGGATGGCTGACAAACCTGTAACTAAGTTTGCAAGTCAATTTTGAATATTTCACTCAACAAATAAGAAAGCAATAAAACAATGAAAACTGACTTTGATTTTCCGACAAAAGATTTAATTGGAACTGTTGTATTTAGACCTGATTTCAACAACTTTGAAACTATCAATGCTAACCAAGCTTGGTCATTATTTTTCAGTGCAGGTCAAGATGATAAAGGACTGGGAGAAGACACTGAATTAGGCAGATTTTTCACCAACATTTTAATTGCGGTGGGAGTAACAGGAACTCTGTGGGCAACTTTTTTCAGCAATTTGGGGTAAAAAGTTGAGTTCTGCTTGTAAATTTAATAACTTTATCTGAAGTCTTGGTTCTTGTAACTAAGGCTTCTTTAAATATTTAGCGATCATTCAAAACAAAATGAAGAGAGAGTTACTGGTATCTTGCACGATTATCAATAAACTGGTGCAAGATGTTAGTATAAAACATACCTTTCAGAACAGCAAAAATTTATACTTCTAGCTTCTGGAAGCAAATGGGTTTATGAGGCTTCGCAATTTTCACAAATCACGTAGAATCGCCACATAATTTCTTAAAAATAGAAAATATACCAATAATTTAAATATGATCTATCTTTAGTTAGACAGAAAAATACTTATTTTTATTTATTTTGGGTAAAGAATAGCACGATTTAATACGTACAAAAAATACAGTTAGATTAATTTATCTGTGTTTATTTAAGTTTTCACGTGTCTAAATTATAGGGTTTAAGTTTACGCTACCCTAGAATGCAAAATCATCTTTAGGAGTTGACATACTATGTCAGAATTGATTCAGACGATCCTGGATAGTGAAGAAAAAAGTGATTTGCGGGGCTTTGTTAGTCAATTACGCCAAAAAGAGCAGAATTATTTACTGCGGAATGACATCTTGAATGAATATAGTGAATACTGCACCAAATTTGAGAAGCCAGAGACGTTTTATACTTCTTCTCACTTAGGAAAATTAATTTACTATACCCAAGAGATTATTCAAGAAGACTCAAATCTATGTTTCATCATTCGTTCCAAGATTGCTAGTCAAGAAGTTTATCGCCTGACAGCAGACTTAGATGTTGAGTCGATGACGGTACAGGAATTATTAGATTTGCGCGATCGCTTCGTCAATAAATTTCATCCCCAAGATGGTGATCTGCTAGAGTTAGACTTTGGCCCTTTTTACGACTACACCCCAGTCATCCGTGACCCCAAAAATATTGGTAAAGGTGTAGAGTTCCTCAACCGTTATCTATCTAGCCAACTCTTTCAAGACCCCAAACAATGGCTAGAAAGCCTATTCAACTTCCTCCGCCTACATCATTACAACGGTGTCCAGCTGTTAATTAACGATCGCATTCAATCACAACAGCAGCTGTCACAGCAAGTTAAGAAAGCTATCAACTTTGTGAGTGATAGACCCAACGATGAACCCTATGAACAATTGCGGTTGCAATTGCAAACTATGGGTTTTGAACCAGGTTGGGGTAATACAGCCTCTCGTGTGCGAGATACCTTAGACATTCTGGATGAATTAATCGACTCACCCAACCCCCAAACTCTCGAAGCCTTCATCTCTCGTGTCCCGATGATTTTTAGAATCGTCCTGGTGTCAGCACATGGTTGGTTTGGACAAGAGGGGGTTTTGGGTCGTCCTGATACTGGTGGTCAGGTGGTGTACGTCCTCGACCAAGCCAAAAATTTAGAAAAGCAACTACAAGAAGATGCTGTACTCGCCGGCTTGGATGGGTTAAACGTCCAACCCAAGGTGATAATTCTCAGTCGCCTCATTCCCAACAGTGATGGGACTCTTTGCAACCAACGCCTCGAAAAAGTTCACGGTACAGAAAACGCCTGGATTTTGCGTGTCCCTCTGCGGGAATTTAACCCCAATATGACGCAAAACTGGATTTCCCGATTTGAATTTTGGCCTTATCTAGAAACCTTCGCCATTGACGCAGAACGGGAACTGCTGGCAGAATTTCAAGGTAGACCAGATTTAATTGTGGGTAACTATACCGATGGGAACTTAGTAGCGTTCTTGTTAGCGCGACGGATGAACGTTACTCAATGCAATATCGCCCACGCTTTAGAAAAATCCAAATACTTGTTTAGTAACCTGTATTGGCAAGATTTGGAAGATAAATATCATTTTTCTTTGCAATTCACTGCTGATTTGATTGCGATGAATGCAGCCAATTTCGTCATCAGCAGCACCTACCAAGAAATTATCGGTAAAGCCGATAGTGTAGGGCAGTATGAATCTTACAAATGCTTCACCATGCCTGAGTTGTACCATGTGGTGAACGGGATTGAATTATTTAGTCCCAAGTTTAACGTCGTACCGCCTGGGGTAAATGAAAACGCCTATTTTCCCTATACACGTTTTGAAGATAGAGTAGAAAGCGATCGCTCACGGATTGACGAAATGCTATTTACTTTAGAAGACCCTAGCCAAATCTTCGGTAACCTCGACGATCCTCATAAGCGTCCAATCTTCTCAATGGCGCGTCTAGACCGGATTAAAAATATGACTGGTTTAGCAGAATGCTTTGGTAAAAGTAAAGAACTGCAAGAACATTGCAACTTAATTTTGATTGCCGGTAAGTTGCGGGTGGAAGAATCAGACGACAATGAAGAACGGGATGAAATCGTCAAACTTTATCACACTATTGACGAGTACAATCTGCATGGCAAGATTCGCTGGCTGGGTGTGCGCCTATCAAAAACTGATTCTGGGGAAGTGTATCGAGTCATTGCTGACCACGAAGGTATTTTCGTTCAACCAGCTTTATTTGAAGCCTTTGGTTTGACAATATTGGAGGCGATGATTTCAGGATTACCAACGTTCGCTACCCAATTTGGTGGGCCATTAGAAATTATTCAAAATAAAGTCAATGGTTTTTACATTAACCCCACTAATTTAGAGGAAACAGCCCAAAAAATCCTCGAATTTGTCACTAAATGTGAAGAAAATCCACAATATTGGGGTACAGTTTCTCAGCAAGCAATTGACCGAGTATACAGTACCTATACTTGGAAGATTCACACCAATAAACTGTTGTCATTAGCCAGAATTTATGGTTTCTGGAACTTTACATCCAAAGAGAAACGTGAGGACTTGTTGCGCTACCTTGAGTCTTTATTCTATTTAATTTACAAACCCAGGGCGCAAGCACTCCTAGAACAGCATAAGTATCGATAACAATTTCTAATTCGTAATTGTAATTAAAAATTACGAATTACGAATTATTATTGATATACCGTCAACGACCTCCAAGTATTTGGCCCGACTACGCCATCTACTCGGAGATTACGCTGTACTTGAAAGGCTTTAACTGCACTTTCTGTTAAAGCCCCATAAACTCCATCAACGGGAAGAGTATAGCCATTAGCAACTAATAATCTTTGCAAGACTCTCACTGCACTACCTGAATTACCAAAACGTAGATTTGGTACATTTCTGATAGACCTTTGAGAGCGTCTAGCAATAATAATTTCATTACGAATTTGTTGGGCTATAATACGTGGTTGACGCGGAACTTTTACCCTCACAGCCTGAAAATTTCGGAACTCATCTACACTATAAGCATCCTTGATTAAATCTGTTTTTTTAATCGGAGATTGTTGATTTCCAGGATTGAAAGCTAATTTAATATTTGAGGAACTTTCACTTGGTGGCACGAATTCAGGTGGCGTGATTTTTGCAGATGACACTAACTGATATGGCTCAACAGAGGTTGTTTTTTTCACGCCATTGTCAAGCTGAATTACAGGCTGCTTGGGTACAATCGACGGAGGGGTTGGCTTGATTGCTAATACACCCGTCATCAGCAGGACAATATCATTCATGGTAATTGATGTCACTATCACCCATATTTCCTTTGACAGAAAAAATTCATTAATTCCGGAATAGTGCTTACTTAAATCTAATGAGTTAAATTTTGAGCAACTGTAGAAAATTAAAAATCAATGAGTCAGGATTCAAAACATCTTTCCCTTCGGGCTTTTGAGTTCTAGATTCTTTTGATGTAGCAGAGTTTAAATTGCTTTGAGTGATTTTTTGATACTACAAATGACAGCAATTAATCAGTTAATCAACTGCCAAATTGCCTAAATGTAGAATTCTCTGATTAATGTCCTAATAAACTTAACAAGAATAATAAACTCTAGATATCAAAGAAATTATTCCACCTTAAGCGGTATATCCATATGTGTATTTTTTTGATTTGAGAGTTATAAATTACTTATGGGATCAGTGTGGTAATAATTAGTTTGAATAATTGCCAAAAATGTCAAAATTACTACTAAAAATAAACAGTTACTACGAAACTCGTTCAACACACTACAGTCAAATCCTGAATCTGTTAGCTATAAACCAAGTGCATATTTCCAATCAATTCGACTACGTACTGCATCTGCTGCTTGTCTATCTGTTAATCATAAAGGCACATTGCATGACTGTGATTAGTGCCAGTTTCCCTGGAGAGATTGCTGTTTGTCCGCACCTCGCTGGGAATAGGCTGGTAAACTCTCTATCCGCGTATAGCACTCTCAACTCGTCGTACATTTTCATGTACATATTTCCTTTTGGGAATGACGCACGCGCTATTTTTGCTGTTTGTTCTGGTATTTCCCATTGATTTAAAGGATGCAGTGTCATATTCCAATATCAGAAGATACAACCAGTGAAGTCTCTTCTTACTTACTGCTTATTGGCTTATTAGGGGGTCTGTCCCCCTATTCGCCAGCTGTATCCTTCAAGAAGTCGGGGTTATTGGCTTTCAGGAATGATTTAGATTGATAAACCAAAAGACACTATTACTATTATCGATATGGTTCTACACTGCTGATTTCAAATTCACAGGCGCGCGAAACTAATTCTGATGGCAATTTATCAAAACTGACTAACGATAAATAAGATTGGTCTTTAATTAGTTCTTTTGCTAATAAGAAACCAGCAATTGTCCAGGTTTGATATTTTCTAGATTGCTTTCCAATCAATCGTCCTTTCTTCCCATCATAATATTCTGGCCACTCATCTTCAAACAATCGTGTTTGGGCAATTTCAATCGCCTTAGTTGCCAAATAAGGTTTATTAGTTTTTATAGATGCTGCTGTTAACATCCACATCAAAACAGGCCAACTACCTGCATTATGATATGACCAAGGTATATTCTTAGGGTCGCATCCTGTGACAATTCTGTACTCTTCATTCTCTAAAGCTGGATAGCAGATTTTCATGGGCATATCTCCCACTAAATCTTCCCATCTTTCTTCTACAAGATTCATGATTGCTTGAGCTTGTTCTTCTGTAGCTAGGTCTGAAATAATCGCCATCAAGTTACCCAGTGAAAAGAACCGAGTATCTAACTGTGATGGGCCAACATTACCTGCTAAATAACCACCTTTTTTTGGTAGCCATTTATCTAATTCATAATAGGGAATAGAGTCTACATAGATGTTAAAAAGATTGACTGCTGTTTTACCGTATTCTTCACTTTTGAAGCGATAAATAGCATTGAGACGATTGAGATCAATCCAATAATGCTGACGAATATGGGCGCACAAAAGCGGTAAACGATTATCAATTGCTTCTACAACATCTTGATTACCTTTACAAATTAGCATCTCCCGTGCCGCACGCAACGCCGAATAAAATAGGACTTGCAGTTCTAGAGGGTGTCCATAGATACCCATGCGGCGGTCAATCATGCAAGCACCATCGGGAACTAACAGCGTAGGATACATATCAAAGCGATTAGCCAGACAGATTTCCATGATTAACCTAATACCTGTTTGGAATTCAGGTTTATAGGCTAAAGAAAAATCTTTTGTTGCTACTACATAAGAGTGCAATAGAATGATCCACCATAAACAAGAATCTACTGGTGTGACTCTAGCGATCGCGTGTTCACCAAAATCTGCTTCTAAATACTCTTCACCATGCTCTGATACTACTTTAAAACTCGCTGGTATCAAACCCCTACCTGGCTTATAAGCATCTAACTGTCTTTCTTTAGGTTGTAACTTTAAAGTTTCTTCTAAAAAGTTGCGGACAATCTCTGTTCTACCTTTGATCAGAAAAAGCAAAGCTGACGAAACAAAATCCCGAATAAAACATTGGTCGTAATTCAACGCCTCTACAGAAACATCATAGGCTGCTACTGTCCCCACAGGGCGACCTTTATAATATAAAATTGATTTTTCTAGTGCTTCCCAAGCAGATGCTTCTATATTTTCATCTGTTAGTAATTCGTTGATTTTCTGCATCGCCAGACTAACTCCATTGTGGGTATAAATTTTTGGTAGATGCGCTTTCTTCGCGATAATTTGTACTCTTGTTCAGCATAACAGAGAGAATTTTTGCCCTAGCAAAAATTCTCCAACATCAACAGCCCAAACTGATTATCTCAAGCTGTTACTATTTTGTATAATGCGTAATGAACAATTAATTCACTTTATAATCAGTTATTCTTGTGGTAATCTACAGCTAGCTGTGATTCCATACCCAAGTAATAAAAAGATTAATAAAGACAGTCAGATAAGATATATTTTTAGCTTATCCATAGCTCTTTTGTGTGAGCAGAGCTTGCCTTTACCAAACAAAAACATATCTCTCAAACTGTTTAAGGTTTAGATGAAGTGAAGTCTCAATGACTTCTAGTTATCTTTACTTAATTAGGATCTAGTGATCAAGATTATTTTTCCCCTACAAATTAATAATTTATAACTTTTTTTAAAAATTTGCAATACGAATAATTACAAAGTTGAAGTTTGTCAATACCTTTAAAGGATTATATATCTTACACTACAGAAATATAAACTAGTGTGATTACTGGACTGATATCACAAATAAATCATCAACCATCAAGCAATCATGGGGTTATAGAACAGGAGAGAGTTGTTTGCGATCGCGTCTGTAACATCACCATATTTCAGCTTATCTGCTAGCACACACCAAGCTAAAACTTTAACTCCGATTTATAAATTATTCTCTACTCTCTCCATAAGTCAGCATACCGGGAAAATTAATAATTTCAGATAAAAAGTCTTCCTAGCATTGCTTTTTCAATCTCCACCGCCAAGTTTATAACGACTGAAGGTATTGTAATAAAAGCGATGCCTTGATAAAACAAACATTTATATGACTTCTGTTGAATCTAACCAGCATAGAAAAGCCAAAGCCCTAAAACCTACCAGCCGTCGCCCTGCGAAAGAACTATGCAGCGAGTGCGGACTGTGCGACACATACTATATCCACTATGTCAAGGAAGCCTGTGCGTTTATCAACCAACAGATAGACACCCTAGAAGAACAAACACACACCCGTTCTCGAAATCTCGATAACCCCGATGAACTCTACTTTGGTGTGCATCAAGACATGATAGCGGCGCGGAAACAGCAGCCCATCGAAGGCGCACAATGGACAGGTATTGTTAGCAGCATAGCTATTGAAATGCTGAATCGTGGCTTAGTGGAAGGCGTTGTCTGTGTGCAGAACACCAAAGAAGACCGCTTTCAACCCATACCCGTAATTGCCCGCACACCAGAAGAAATCCTAGCGGCGCGGGTAAATAAACCTACGCTTTCTCCCAACCTTTCCATATTGGAACAGGTAGAACAATCAGGGATGAAGCGACTGTTAGTAATTGGTGTTGGTTGCCAAATTCAAGCCTTACGTGCTGTAGAAAAAAAATTAGGACTAGAAAAGCTATATGTCCTAGGTACACCTTGCGTAGATAACGTTACCCGCGCTGGACTGCAAAAATTCTTAGAAACCACCAGCCGATCGCCTGAGACAGTAGTACATTACGAATTCATGCAAGACTTCCGCATCCACTTTAAGCATGAAGATGGCTCAATTGAGAAAGTCCCCTTCTTTGGCTTAAAGACTAACCAACTCAAAGATATCTTTGCTCCCTCCTGCATGAGTTGCTTTGATTACGTCAACTCCCTAGCGGATTTAGTTGTGGGTTATATGGGCGCACCCTTCGGCTGGCAGTGGATTTTAGTAAGGAATGATACAGGGAAAGAAATGCTGGACTTAGTGCAAGACCAGTTAGACACTCAGCCTGTGATGTCTGAAGGGAATCGGAAAGAGGCTGTACAGCAGGGGATTCCTGCCTATGACAAAGGTGTAACGTTACCGATGTGGGTAGCAAAACTGATGGGTGTGGTGATTGATAAAATCGGCCCCAAAGGTTTGGAGTATGCCCGGTTCTCGATGGATTCGCACTTTACACGGAATTATTTGTTTGTGAAGCGGAATTATCCTGAGAAGTTGGAAGATCATGTGCCGGAGTTTGCCAAGCGGATCGTTGGGCAGTATAAGTTACCGGATTGATCACGCAGAGGCGCAGAGGCGCAGAGGCGCAGAGAGTTTTTAGAGGTTATTCACTACGCGGGAGATCCCGTCTTTGATGAGTGTAACGTTGAAGTTGATGAGTAATCCAACTCATTTATCAGCAAGGCGTAGATAGGTTAGTAATTGCTTTTTGTGTACTGGATGAACTGCTTCTACTGATTTTAATTCGACAATCACCTGATCTGCGACTATTAAATCAGCACGAAAGCCTTCATCCAAACGCACACCTTCATAAAATACTGGAATCACTACCTGTCTATTAACCGTTAACTTCCGTCTCCGCAACTCAAAATCCATAACCGACTCATAAACCGACTCCAGCAAACCAGGCCCCAAAGTCGTGTGAACCTTATAAGCAGCATCCACTACCATACCCGAAATCTCATTCTCAATCATTCCTCTTTGCACCTCACTTTCTGCGTCTTTGCGCCTCTGCGTGAGACAATCATAACTCATGTAGCCTGTGTAACAATCCTAAACCTTCCCCACAGCCTCAATCGCCGCCTCAAGAGCGATCGCCACATGAGTCCAATGAGTCCCCCCTTGGCAATACACTACATAAGGCTCACGCAAAGGCCCATCCGCCGAAAACTCCAACGTACTCCCCTCAATAAACGTCCCCCCAGCCATCACTACCTGGCTCTCATACCCCGGCATAGCATCAGGAATAGGGTCTAGATAAGAACCAATAGGAGAATTCTGTTGTATCGCCTTACAGAAGGCAATCAGCTTTTTCGCCGAACCCAATTTAATTGCCTGAATCACATCCCCACGGGGCGCAAGGGGTGCGGGATGGACTGGATAACCCAGCTTGTCAAATACATAACCAGTGAGATAAGTCCCTTTCATCGCCTCCCCTACCATCTGTGGCGATAAAAATAACCCTTGAAACAACAGCCGATTTTGGTCAAAGGTCGCCCCCCCATAACTACCAATCCCAGGTGCAGTCAGCCGACAGGCAGATGCTTCTACTAAATCAGCCCGACCAGCGACATAACCCCCAGCCGTGACGATAGTACCACCAGGATTTTTGATTAATGACCCCGCCATTAAATCAGCCCCGACGTGGGTGGGTTCTTGGATGTCGATAAATTCCCCATAACAGTTATCGACAAAGCAAACGGTGTGAGGATTTTGTTGTTTAACTAGATGTACTATTTTCTCTATATCACTAATTAATAAGCTTGGTCGCCAAGAATAACCACAAGAACGCTGAATTAACACTAAACGCGTGTTATCAGTAATGTTAGTGCTTAAAGCTTCCCAGTCTATAGTTCCTTGGGAAGTTAACTCCAATTGGCGATATTTTATGCCAAACTCAATAAGAGAGCCTTGGCCTTGACCCCGCAAACCAATGACTTCTTCGAGCGTATCGTAGGGAGAACCGACCACTGCTAGCATTTCATCCCCAGGACGGAGTACACCAAATAGGGCGCAAGCGATCGCGTGAGTCCCCGAAACAAACTGCACTCGCACAGCCGCAGCCTCAGCACCCATTACTTCCGCAAAAACTTTGTCTAAAGTTTCTCGTCCCAAATCATCGTGGCCATAGCCACTTACACCTGCAAAATGGTGCGCTCCTACACGGTGATTACGAAAGGCATCCAGCACTCTTTTTAGATTATGCTTGACCTGAGCGTCAATTCCAGAAAAAATCTCTAACAGTGCCTGTTCTGCTTGCCGCAGCTGTTCCAAGCTGTTCATTACTTCCTCGTTAACAAAAAAACTATAAATATGCGGATTTTGGGTTCGCGCAGATTAGGCTGAACAATTTCAATACAGGTTACTGCATGACAATTGCTACTTCAACAAAACCTCAAATCAATTGGGTTAACACCCTGTTTTTTCTTGGTCTACACATCGGCGCGTTGTTTGCCTTTGTTCCTGGTAACTTTAGCTGGGCAGCAGTTGGTGTAGGTTTATTCCTTTACTGGGTAACAGGTGGCTTGGGCATTACCCTAGGCTTTCACCGCCTTGTCACCCACCGCAGCTTCCAGACTCCCAAGTGGCTAGAGTATTTCTTGGTATTTTGCGGAACTCTCGCTTGTCAAGGAGGGCCAATTGAGTGGATCGGTACACACCGCATTCATCATTTACATTCCGATACCGAACCCGATCCACATGATTCCAATAAAGGTTTTTGGTGGAGTCATATGGGTTGGCTGATTTATCATTCTCCTTCTCACGCTGATGTTCCTCGGTTTACCAAAGATATTGCCGAAGACCCAGTTTATCAGTTTTTACAGAAATATTTTATTTTTGTGCAGATTGCTCTGGGTTTATTGCTCCTCTATTTGGGCGGCTGGTCTTTCGTAGTCTGGGGAGTTTTCGCTCGCATTGTTTGGGTTTATCACTGCACCTGGTTGGTGAATAGTGCTACCCATAAATTTGGCTATCGCAGCCATGACGCTGGTGATAACTCTACCAATTGCTGGTGGGTAGCTGTCCTAGTATTTGGCGAAGGTTGGCACAATAACCACCACGCTTTCCAATATTCGGCTCGTCACGGTTTGGAATGGTGGGAAATTGACTTAACTTGGATGACAGTTCAATTTTTGCAAGTGCTTGGTCTAGCTACTAACGTAAAAGTTGCAGACAAAAAACAATAAGTAATTTATGATTAGTCATTAGTTTTTCACCAACAACTAATGACTAAAGATTTTTTTTGGCAAATATTCTAGTCGATTCGGAAATAGTATGCAAAATCTAATTACATCTGTGTTTGTGTAACTTAGATTGCTATAATCCATAACGACCAATGTAAAGAAACTTTGCGGCAAGTTACTAGGATGTAACTTGACGGATGATTTTGTTCGTTTTTCAGGTTTTCATGACTACATCAATCATCAAGACAGAAGAAATTAGTAATAACCTTGGTAGTTCCGAACTAAGGCTGAAAGATATTATCAAAACTTTGCCAAAGGAATGTTTTCAGTTAAGTCGTCGTAAAGCTTGGACTCAAGTAATCATCAATGTTTTGCTGGTGGGTTTAGGTTATTACAGTTTGACAATTTCTCCCTGGTTTCTGTTACCAATTGCTTGGATTTTTACAGGAACTGCTTTAACAGGTTTTTTTGTTATCAGTCATGATTGTGGACATCGTTCATTTGCCAAACGTCGTTGGGTAAATGATTTGGTGGGACATATATTCTTGATGCCGTTAATATATCCCTTTCATAGTTGGCGGATTAAACATAATCATCATCACAAACACACCAACAAGTTAGATGAAGATAATGCTTGGCATCCCATCAGACCAGAGGTTTTTAACAGTTGGGATGAAACTCGCCAATCTGCCTTTGAGTTTTTTATGCGTAGACGCTTTTGGTGGGTAGGTTCAATTGGACATTGGGCTGTTGTACATTTTGACTGGCGGAAATTCAAAGCTCAAGAGCGAGCAGATGTTAAACTATCCGTTGCGGTAGTTGTCATATTTGCAGCAGCTTTTTTCCCAGTTCTCATAGCTACCACTGGTATTTGGGGATTCGTCAAATTCTGGTTTGTGCCTTGGTTGGTTTATCATTTTTGGATGAGTACCTTCACCATTGTTCACCACACTTATGCTGATGTACCTTTTAAGGCGGCGCATAAGTGGAACGAGGCGATCGCACAATTATTTGGTACTATTCATTGTGATTATCCTCGTTGGGTAGAATTCTTCTGCCATGATATTAACGTCCACGTTCCGCATCACATTTCTACGGCAATTCCTTCTTATAATTTGCGTCTAGCTTACAGCAGCATCAAAGAAAACTGGGGTTCTTATTTACATGATGAATTGAAGTTTTCTTGGCCGTTAATGAAGCAAATTACTAATCAGTGTCAATTGTATGTAACCGATGTTGGTTATCAAACTTTTGATGAATACTACGCAGAAAATAAACATTCTGTTAATAGATAACTCTAGTTTATAGAGTGCTGATTATTCCGAAAACTAATAGATATTCTGGCAATTTTCTATCTTAGTTATTGCTAAATAAATTGCCAGAATTATTTGTTGTTTGCAATTTGAATGCAAACAACACGAGGTGAATTTGAATCTAGCCTCAAACATTATCCGCTTTACATAAAAAACCAAGAATCCAGTGCAATCAACGAGCATTAACTTCGATAATTCGCATCTCAGTGAACCCTCTCAGGATACAACTTCACTTCCTTTTACTCTTCAGGATTTGAAAGCTGCCATTCCTGCAGAATGCTTTCAACCCAATGTCAGTAAATCACTGTTTTACTTCTTCCGTGACATTCTGATTATTGGTGTACTTTATGCAGTAGCTAATTACCTAGATTCTTGGTTTTTCTGGCCTATATTTTGGCTAATGCAAGGAACAATGTTTTGGGCTTTGTTTGTAGTAGGACATGACTGCGGACACCAATCTTTTTCTAAGCATAAATGGTTGAATGATTTGATTGGTCATTTGTCTCATACACCAATCTTAGTTCCTTATCATGGTTGGCGTATTAGTCACAGAACCCATCATAAAAATACTGGCAATATCGATAATGATGAAAGCTGGTATCCTGTGACAGAATCGCAGTATAAGGAAATGCCGTTATTGCAAAAAATAGGTCGATATTATGTATTTTTATTGGCTTATCCAATCTATATATTTAAGCGTTCTCCTAATAAAGAAGGCTCTCACTTTGTGCCTAGTAGCTCACTTTTCAAGCCCTCAGAAAAATGGGATGTTATTACTAGCACCGTACTCTGGATTGGGATGGCAGGCTTATTAGGCTTCCTTACCTATCAATGGGGTTGGATGTGGTTGCTAAAATATTATGCTGCACCCTACATTGTGTTTGTAATTTGGTTAGACTTGGTGACATTTCTGCATCACACCGAGGCTGATATTCCTTGGTATCGTGGCGATGATTGGACTTTTCTTAAAGGTGCGATTTCCAGCATTGACCGCAATTATGGTTTATTCAACCACATTCACCACGATATCGGTACTCATGTGGCACACCACATCTTCTTGAATATGCCACACTACAACTTATTGAAAGCGACTGAAGCGATTAAACCGATTATGGGTGAGTATTATCGCAAGTCTGAAGAACCAATTTGGCAGTCTTTGTGGCGTTCTTCCGTTAGCTGTCATTTTGTACCAGATACAGGCGGGAAGGTTTACTATACATCCAACCCTAAATAAATTTCTCTTCAGATTAGAAATCTGAAACTATACAAAAGTTCGCACAGCTTTACTTCTGGAAGTCCGGCTATGCGAACTTTTTTTTGACTCACAATACAATTTGCAGCTTGTCAGCTTATTCCCTGTCGAGAACTTAGGTTAACATAACTGTAAAGTTAAATTTATCTAAAAAGTTGTATGACTCTCACTATTGAAGATGTAGAAAGACTACAACAAAAGCTACAAGAAGAACAGCAGGACTATCAAATAGAACTGCAAGAGGGAAATATTCTAGTCATGGGGCCATCAGATATTGAGTCTAGCGAAATTGGGGCTGAGTTAATCAGGGTATTAGGGAATTGGATAAAACCTCATAAACTTGGGCGAATATTTGACTCAAATGGTGGGTTTATTATGCCAAACACTGATTTACGCGCTCCTGATATTTCTTTTGTAGCGGCCGAAAGATTAAAACGAACTGTCAGAGATTTTGCTCAGTTAGTACCTGATTTAGTTGTAGAAATTAAATCAAAAACAGATAGAGTTTCTAAGTTAGAACAGAAAGTCACATTATTTTTAGATTTAGGTGCAAGGGTAGGATTATTAATTAATCCAGATGAATTAACTGTGAGTGTATATTGTCCTAATGGTGATATGAAAGTTTTAACTAATGAGGATAAGTTAACTATTAATGAGTTATTTCCTGGTTGGGAAATTGCGATTTCTGAACTATGGCCACCTGTATTTGAGTAATTTTAAGTGTGTGTATTAGAAAAAATATACTGGAATATGATAATCATGCCTATACAATCAAAAATTGAATTTTATTTTTTACAAAAGTATTCCCAATATGAATAACCTGCTGTATTTGATTTTACTATTGACACTCCAGGCTCTTTTAAATTAACTTTTCTTTGTACTACACCTTGGGAGTCAATTTCTAATCTATCAAATTCATACAGAATATTAGTGTTACAATTAATACTACTACCCATAATCATTGCTTTGATTCCATCTTTATTTGGATACTGAAATATTGCTAGTTTATTATAAGTAAAAATTTTGTCTTCTTGTACGATTGAATTAACATCAATATAGTATTGATTATCAGAACCACCTGTTGTGATATATACCCAATTATCAGCAAAAGATACTTTTTCTCCATGTACTGAATTTAAAACTGATTGTACTCCTGGTAAACTACTTTTATTTGAAACAGAAGGCACTTGGCTAGTATCTTCAGAATTTATTAATTCAGGATTATTTTCTTGTATCTCAGTTTGTGTTGATCTTGCTACTGGCTGACTTGGGTTAGATTGGAAAGGTTTAAACAGTCCCCTAGATCCAAATTTAACTAAAATTAATATAATCAGACCAATAGCTGTTCCTATAAACTCAGCTATATGATTAGAAGATTTATTATTTTTAGGTTGTGATGATTGCAGTTGAGAGTTTGAAATAATTTGATGATGTGTATAATTTTGAGGTGTTTTTACTATAGTAGATGGTACGGCTGAAGCAGATGTGAAAGATGGATGTGCGGAATTATTAATATCAGATATACATTTCAAAATCATTTCAGCATTTTGTGGACGCTTTCCAGAAAAAGGTTCGATTAGATAATCAATTAACCCAGCTAATGACTTGGATACTTGGAAAGCACTGTCCCGCCAGATTAACTTACCTGTTTGAGAATCTTCAGAAAATTCATCAGGTGTTTTACCTGTAAGCAAATAAACAAATGTACGACCTAGCGCAAAAAAATCTGATTGTGTTACAGCCTTACCGTTTGCTTGTTCTAAAGGTGTATAGCCAAGTGAAATAATTCCTGTTATATTCTGTCCTGCTGCTTTTTGATAATAAGTGCGTGTTATTTCCCTTGCTGTACCAAAATCAATCAATACCAAATTCCCATCAGCCTTAAGCATAATGTTTGATGGCTTGATATCTCGGTGGAAAAAGTTTTGCTGATGTACCTCGTGCAAAATCTTTGTTAGTTGGGTTAGCCATAATATTGCTAATTTTTCATCAATGGGGCGTTTCTCTTTTTGTTCCATATACTGGTGCAAATCTAATCCCTCGATTTTCTCCATCACCAAACAATGCAGTAGTGATTGGCTATTTCTGGGTGAAAAGCTGAAATATTCTTCGGCTTTCGGTATTCCTGGATGATTTAGCTGACTTAATACTCGTGCTTCTTGTTGAAAAAGCGATACTGCCTTAGAATCATCTAACGTCAACACTTTTAATACTTTGAGGGTGTTATTTTGGCTGGCTTCAAAAGTTTTACCAAACCCTCCTTCCCCCAACTGACGAATCACTCGATATCGTCCTTGTAAAAGCAATTCTGAACCACAGGCTTGACAAAACAAGATATTGTCAGAATTTTGGGGCTTCGCACAGTGGGGATTGATGCACAGGCTCATAATTTTTGCTAGTAACAGATGTCTCCACTATCTTACTCTTACTTTTTGTAGCTTTAAATACCTAAATGAAAGAGCGATCGCCTGCTATCCTAAAACCGTCCATTCCCCTGAATTATATGTTTAGCAGTAGTCAGGGTTTCTAAACTAATGAATCCCCGACGGTGGCCTTTTTGGTTAGACATACCTAGAAATACTGAGTCTCCCCGTGAAGGATTACGAGAGAAACGCGGTGAAGTGTTAATGTATGTGGCCGCACTGTTAACCCCTAGGGCAAACTGGCGACTTTCTTGATAGGATTCAGTGGCAATCGAGTCAGCATGACCGCTACTGTATTGATTAATCCAAGCGATCGCTCCCTCTAGACTATCCACCAATTTAAATGCTACTGTCTTGGTTAAATAGGCGTATCCCCATTCATTGTCTTTCGCTAGCTGCAACTGCGGGAAGGCTTCTACTAGTTCTGCGTCGCCTTTGAGTTCAAAGCCTTTTTCTCTCAAACTATTCCACAGCACCGCCAAGGATGACGGCATGGCTTGGCGATGAATCAGCACTTTTTCAATGGCATTAACGGGGTCTGGTTCGCTCTCATGGCTATCAATAATCATCCAACGCACCATCTCTAGATTGCCATTCAGCGACCAGTAAAGATAACAGTTACCCATTGCTGACTTTAATACTGGACAGGTGGCTTGCCGCATGACTTGCTGTACCAAGCTAGAACGTCCGTAAGGAATGGCTAAATTTACATATTGGTCTTGGGTGACTAAATCACGAATTGAAGCCCCGTGTTCTGTTGTAATTAGTTCTATACAACCTGCTGGTAAACCAACTTCTGCAAGTGCGTGTTGTAACACTTCCGAAATAGCAGCATTAGAGTGACTAGCTTCGGTACTGCCTTTGAGGATGATACTATTACCAGTTTTAATACACAAAGCTGCCGCGATCGCGCCTAAATCGGGAAATGCTTCATAAATAAATCCTATGACTCCCAAAGGCATTAACTGGGAGTAACTTTGAGAGTCTTCCGGTTGATAGTCGGCGTTTCTCACCCGCCGTAACGGGTCTGATAGCTCTCCCAACCGTTGGAGAATTTCTACTGTTGTCTCTAATCTTGTGGGAGTTAGTTTCAGCCAATCTAAAATCAATTCTGGCACTGCCATTTCCCGACTAGCTTCTAAATCCAACGTGTTGGCTTCTAAAATGTCGTCGAATGAGTTTTCTATCGCCTGTGCCATTGCCAATACAGCGCGACTGCGGTCTGTTCCCTTGGTAGTGCTTAACTTTAGGGAAGCTTGATAAGCGCGTTTCGCGCTGTTTATGGGTTCGGGGAATTCGTCCACAGCTACAACGGTCATTGAATTATCGTCTGTAAGTAAGCCAGACCATGAGTGCTGGCAAAATTGCCAACAATACTGCCACCATAGCCCATGCAATCATGCTAGAACGATTGGCCAATTGCAGTGCTAATGGTAGCCATATAATCACTAGCACGAAAATAATCCCAAATGCTATAGGTAAATAACTTTCTCCTAATTTGGGGTGAACAACTCGCCAACTATTCCCTGTCCACTGCCAAGCACGCTTGTAGGGGTAGGTGGTAGAAAGCTGTTCTAGTACATGGCCATTATCTTCGACAACAAAGATTTGTTGACAGCGATCGCAACCAAATGCTTCTGTGAGTGTAATCGGAATTAACCTTCCCTTGCGGCGACAGGGACAGGGGTATTCTGTGTTAAAGTCGATTTTTTGTGGTTTTTGGGATTGCACAAGCTTTCTAAGCAATTCAAAATTCAAAATTCAAAAACCCAGTATCTATCAGCATCCTGGCTATACAGTGTATGCAAATTCAAAAATTAAATGTGTAACAGCTTAATAACTTGAGCATACTTGTACAACTTTTGAAAAACTTGGAGTTCTCTCTTTATTAAAGTTTTATAAAAATAGCAAGGTTCGCTGTATCATGGCACTATGACTAACTCAGGTTGCTTTTTTGCTGGGGTAGTCATCTTGGGGAAGAATTGCTGCATCTGTATTGTTAAACATCGATGGTAGTGGCGTGTTTGGTACTTTTTTTTAGCTTACGTGGCGAACACTCTTAAGACAACCCATTTACTAAAGCTGCACCCAAGAATAAACTATAACTATTTATTCAACATTTAGCTGTATTCTCAGTAGCTCTGGCTGAGTTTCAACTGAAGTCGCGTTGATTTCTACTCGAATCGAATTAGGAATAGTGCCTTTATCAAGTGGGAACTTTTGAAACACTCTTCAGCTTCCTTGACCTTACTCAGCACTCTTCATTAGTTGCCTCAAAGCTTTTTTGTCAAATTCACTGAAAATAGATAGAGTGCAACTTTCTACCTGTGAGGGTAGCTCTTCGATCAGCTTGATTCCAGTCTAGTACATACCTTGGTTTGATGTGTTGTGGCTCAAAGAATAAAGCTTTTTGCCATCTAAACTCAACATTAACTATGATCTTGTTGCCTTAAAAGCGGGTAACGCGATTCGAACGCGCGACATTCACCTTGGCAAGGTGACGCTCTACCACTGAGCTATACCCGCAAAACTTACTTTATTAATATGACAGATATATTTTGATTTGTCAACTATTTTAAAGTCTAATTTTTGAGTGCTGAGTGGGGACAGGGGACAGGTGACAGGAAAGTTTTTCTTCCCCTGCCTCCCCTGCCTGTCTTTTGTCAGCCTACTTCTTCTGACTCAGTGGTGAAGTTGCCGATGTTGTGACCAGAAATAGATGCTGGTAAGGATTGGGGATTGTGAGCGTAGGCATCTTTCAAATTAGAACGTAACTGCCGCATGAGGCTGGCCATTTCGAGAGCGTTCATAGCATAATCCCAGCCATGATTAGCCTTAATACCTGCCCTTTCTAGGGCTTGCTGCATGGTGTCTACTGTCAAGATGCCAAAAATTACTGGTACTCCAGTCTGAAAGCTAGCGGCTGCAATTCCCTTAGCTACTTCTGAGGATACATAGTCAAAATGGGGTGTTTGCCCACGAATGACTGCACCCAGACAAATTACTGCATCATAACGGTGAGAAAGGGCTAATTGACGCGCCACAAGCGGCACTTCAAAACTGCCAGGAACCCACACATAATCCACCTGATCGCCTTCAGGATTAGGATCGACACCGTGGCGTTTTAAGCAATCTTGACATCCTGCTACCAGTTTTGTGGTTACAAGGTCATTGAATCGACCAATCACCACTGCTAAACGCAAAGGTTCTGTTTGGGTGAAAGTTCCCTCAAAAACTGCCATGACTGCCTCTTATCATTAACTATACTTTTGTCAATATACATTTCTTCTTTAAATGTAGAAGAGCAGGAAAGCACAATTAGGTGCAGAGAACAAATAAACTTTGCTCTTTCACCTTGTTTGGTAGCTCTCCTGCCCCCTTCGTCTTGTTGCTATTTATCTGTACTATGGTGCAGTGCTGGCTTAGACTACAAAAAAGTTTAATAGCCCAACTAGAAGCACTAAAGCGATCCAAACCCCAGAACCAAGCCAGAGTAACTTTTTAGATTCAACCCAACTTTGGGGGGTAGCATAGGCTACAGGTACGCCTACAACTAATACAAAAGACATCAGAACCAGAGCTACTAAAGCAAATTGGAATATTATGGTCATTTTTACTTCTCCCAAGACAGCAAAATACTTAAGGAAATACTAAAAATAGAATATCCTAAAGGGCGACACTGACACTTCTCCTTATTTGTAAGCTAGCAGAAATTGCGTCACTATAGTCATTAGTTATTAGTCGCATTAGTTCTTTGTCTAAATACCAATGACTAATGACCCTTAAATATGGACTTAATTCTTTGTCACACTACAGCCGATTTTGATGCCTTGGGCGCAGCAGTAGGGCTAACTTGCCTATTACCGGGTAGTAAAATTGTGTTGACGGGCGGCGCACATCCACCTGTACGAGATTTTTTGGCACTGCATCGAGATGAGTATGCGCTGATTGAAAGGCGTTCGGTAAATCCAGAGAAAATTCGCTCTTTAACTGTAGTCGATACCCAACAGCGCGATCGCTTGGGTAAGGCGGCTGAGTGGTTAGATTTACCGCAACTTGACAATATTACTGTCTATGATCACCACCTCGGTCAAGTATCAGATATTCCGGCTACTCAATCTCATATTGCCCCAGTGGGTGCTACCACAACTTTAATTGTGGAGCAATTACAACAACAGCAAATCTCTTTAACTCCAGCCCAAGCTACAGCGATGGCTTTAGGGATTCATGTAGATACTGGTTCTCTAACCTATGACCAGTCTACACCACGGGATGCTCTGGCGTTGGCTTGGTTGATGCAGCAAGGAGCTAGTCTAGCAGTAATTTCTAATTACCGTGAGCCGGGTTTATCTCCTCAATTACAACGCTTACTCAAGGAAGCTTTAGAACAATTAGAATATCTTTGTTTCCGAGGATATACTATTGCTTGGGTAACTTTAAAGACAGATGGCTTTGTGCCAGGGTTATCTAGTTTAGCGTCACAACTGATGGAGTTGACAGAAATCGACGCTCTGCTATTAGCTGGTGAGGACCCTTTGAGTAAAGATGAATCCCGGTTGACGATGATTGGGCGATCGCAAATTCCCGGTGTTCATCTTGACCAATTATTTCAAACCTTCGGCGGCGGCGGTCATTCCCAAGCATCATCTCTGAATTTACGCGGTGTAGATGCCCAAAATATCCTGCAACAAATCCTCAACGGGATAAAAACCTCGATTCCTCATCCTCCCACCGCCAGAGATTTAATGTCCTCCCCAGTCCGCACCATTCGCCCAGAAACGACAATTGGCGAAGCACAGCGCATTTTATTACGCTACGGACACTCTGGGTTATCTGTGGTTGATAGCCAAGGGCAATTAGTAGGAATTATTTCCCGACGGGATTTAGATATTGCCTTTCATCACGGATTTAGTCATGCGCCAGTTAAGGGCTACATGACCATTAGTTTAAAAACTATTACCCCAGATACGACACTGCCACAAATTGAATCGTTAATGGTGACGTATGATATTGGTCGCTTGCCAGTATTAGAAAATGGGCAATTAGTTGGGATTGTTACTCGTACTGATGTTCTCAGAGAACTGCATCAAGCCCAGGGACAGAGTAGAGGGGAAGGACAGAGGAGATCAGAACATAGTGTTCAGCTTCCTAGTCTAGAACAATTACGCGATGGGCTACTCCCCGCCTTTGGCGATCGCTTAACTCCCCAACTTTGGCAATTACTCACCACCGCCTCCCAAGCCGCAGAACAACGGGGTTGGCATCTTTATTTAGTCGGTGGTGCAGTGCGGGACTTACTATTGGCTGAAGCCGCATCTGGAACTCTGATGATTACAGATATTGACCTAGTAGTTGATGGTTTTCATCAAGCCGCAGATGTAGGTGCAGGGGTGGAACTAGCCAAAGCACTCCAAGAAATTTATCCCGCCGCCCGGTTAGAGATTCACGGGGCTTTTCAAACTGCGGCTTTGTTATGGCACAAAGACCCCGAACTAGATTCTTTATGGGTGGATATTGCTACCGCTAGAACAGAATTTTATCCTTACCCAGCCGCGAATCCCGAAGTTGAAGCGAGTTCAATTCGTCAAGATTTATACCGCCGTGACTTTACTGTCAACGCCCTGGCTTTAAGATTAACTCCCCCTCATGCTGGGAAATTACTTGATTTCTTCGGTGGATTACTAGATTTACAAGCCAAACAAATTCGAGTTTTACACGCCAACAGCTTTATTGAAGACCCCACCCGCATTTATCGCGGTGTCAGGTTTGCTGTGCGTTTTGGATTTGATATTGAATCACGCACAGAAGAATATATTCGCTACGCCATTAATAGTGGTGTATATGACCGCACTGCCCAAACTAACACCAAAACCCCAGCCCTCCAAACCCGACTCAAAGCCGAACTGAAACATATCCTCGAAGCCCCTTACTGGGAATTGGCTTTAAAGCTACTTGACGACTTAGGCGCATTACAGTGCATCCATCCCACCCTCAAATTAGATCCTGAACTTTTACGACAATTACGTTTATTAGAACGCTGTTGGCGAAGATTTGATGCTCAAAAAAAATTAATTCTTTGGCAAATGCGCCTAGAAGTGTTAATTGCCCACCTAGCACCACAATATCGCCACAAAGTAGCGAAAAATCTGCAACTACCAGAAGATAGCATTGAGCGATCGCATAAATTAGCTGCTGCCAAATCTGACGTTACAGATTTTTTAGTGATATCTAAACAACCTAGTCAAATAGTGCAAGTGTTACGCAAGTATGATGTGGAAATGTTAATTTTGATTGCCATATCTAGTTCAAGAATAATTAGGCGGCAGATATGGCATTACTTGACAGTTTTATCTCATATCCAACCAATGTTAAATGGTAATGACTTAAAGAAATTAGGATACAAACCTAGTCCACAGTTTCGCCAAATGCTCGATGATATACTGGCAGCAACTTTGGATGGAGTGGTTCACAATCAAGAAGAAGCAGAAGATTTTTTAGCTAAACATTATCCTGTGTAATTGATGATTGTTGATAGTCGAGGCGATCGCCTATTTTTACCTTCGTGAGAAATCAACGATCAAAACAGGCAAATACAATCTTCTAAATTGTATCTGGATCGATATTTAACTCCCGCAGCTTCGCTGCCAAACGTGCTACTTGCAGTTGTGCTTGTTCTGCTTGTTGTTGTGCCTGTTCCGCCGTTTCTTCAGGTGTTGGGACTAGTTGTTCATCTCGTGTAAAAAACCGCAATAGTCCTTGATAAACACCCAAAGATAACCCTAGCTGATGACTCCACAAATGACCTTGTTCATTTGCTTGTAGAGGTTGATATTCTCCATCTACTAAATGAAATCCTGCAAATTCTTGCGTGTAAGGATCGAACCAAAAATAATCCGGTGTACGAAAAGTATCTTGATAAATCTCTTTTTTTAAACCTTTATCTATCTTCGCTGTTGAATCCGAGAGAATTTCTAGAATTACATTAGGATATTTGCCATTTTCTTCCCACACTACCCAACTTTTGCGAGTTTTTCGTTCCGTTCCTAGCACTACAAAAAAGTCTGGACCCCGGAAATATTCTGATTTGAGTTGACGCGGACTGTAGTATATAGTCAAATTTCCCGCCGCATAAAAATCATTTCTATCTCGCCACAGCCATTCTAGGCATTGCAAAAGTAAGATTATTTGTCGTAGATGTAGTTCTGTTTCCAAGGGAGGCTCATCACTATATAAATCACCAGGAGGAAATATCACATCTTTCGAGATGTCTGCTTGAGATTCTAATTCTTGGGCAATGGTCATAGAATCAATCCGGCATCAATTATTTCTGTGTTTATTTTAGCAGTGTTGAGTAGTCAACTAAAGAAACACAACATTATTAAAGTTGTTGCTTGGTTGTGCTGTCGCTTAATAAAACATACATTACTGATTTAGACATCATTCATTAGCTTATTTCAGAATACTCTCATAGAGTTGCTCACCAACGCTAAAAGTTGTTTGAGTAATTAAATCATCCATCACTGATTTCACATTACTAATTAATCCTATTTTTTTAGCAATTAAAAGATATTAGCTAATGATGTGATAGGCTGATGGGCGATCGCTTCTAACTCAATACCATTCAGTTAAGGAACGTAGGCGCAGCCTTATCGGAAAGTAGCCTAATTTTCTCAAGACTTTGTTGGGTTTCGCGATAGCGAAACCCAAGCTAGCTTTCCTCTTAACCCAATACCATTCAGGTTTTTTTGCTACTCACAATACTGAGGAAACATCTTCTTACTGACATTTATTAGCAGGATAAACATAGCCTTCAACCCTAGCAAAATAATAGCCTGCGGCTCTAGCGTCCTGTTCACCTTGTCTAGTAGCTGTGGTGAAGTTGTCCTCACGTTGAGGACTCCAATATAGCTTTAATGGCACTGTCCCAGGTCTTTGTTTGCTAAAAACATAACCTTCTACTCGCGCAAACGAATAACCAGCCTCAAGAGCTGATGTTTCGCCCTCACGTGTCCCTGTGGTAAAGTTGTCCCCACGCTGAGAACTCCAATATAATTTCAAAGGCACTGTTCCACGTTGCTGATTAGACAATGCACATCCTTCAACACGCACATATTTGTATCCTGCTTCAATAGCAGAATTTCCACCTACTGATGTTCCTGTTGTGAAGTTGTCTCCACGTTGAGAACTCCAGTACAGTTCTAGCGGAACTAATCCTTCTTGAGCAAGGACGGAACTGATACCACAGGCTATCGATGCACCTAGTATAGTAATGACCGTAGCAATTCTGATTCTTGTCTTTCTGAATGTGTTCACGTTAATAATCACTAATTATTTACAACTTGGACTTCCGTATCTATTGACTTATAGATTTTAAATAAGTCATTTATGCACTTCATAGATCAAGATTTCATTTTTTAACATCAAATACAATTAGTGATGGATTCAGATAACCCTAAACAACGTGAGCCGTAAATAACACTAAATCTCTCACTTCACAGCAGAAGCCGTAAAGCATACGGGCAAGTTATAATCTTCTTGCGGACGAACGTAACAAAAATTTATGAGTAACCCCCTTTTACAAGCCTTTTTTGTAGGCAGAGCCTTGGCTGAAGTAGCGAATGAACGTTTAGAGGTCGTTTTGACCGATGCTTTGAGCGAAATAGGTAAATTTGATGCTGAGGCTAGAGAGCAACTACGCCAATTTACAGAAGAAGTCATAGAACGGGCAAACCGTGCAGCGACTGCGGCCCAAGCCGGTCAAACTACTACAGGTAGTAGCCAACCTGGTGCTGATGGGGTTGACTTGCAAGCCACCATTGATGAACTACGTGCAGAAATTGCCCTATTGCGAAATGAATTACAACGTTATCGCAGCAGTTCTGTATAAATGTGTTCATTCGTCATTAGTCAAGAATTATTGACAAATGGCGTTTTGTGAAAAATAGTTTAAGGATCAGAGTGTCTTTTCTTCCAGGTTATTCAGTGAAAACCCAACGGTAAATTGTAGATATGGAAACTAGTTATTCAGATAGGGCATACCGTTGGAATCGGGAAAACTACTCCAGTAAGCGACGCTTCGTGGACATTTGGTCTTTTGTCTTGACCTTAATGTTCAAACTTTGGCGGTATAACAAATCTTGGAGTTATCCTGGCGGTGTCACTGAAGCGAAACAGGCGGCAAGGCGAAAAGCTCAAGCTGTCTGGATTCGCAATACCCTGCTAGACTTGGGGCCAACCTTTATCAAAGTCGGGCAGTTATTTTCTACCCGCGCGGATATATTTCCTAGTGAATATGTAGAAGAGTTGGCAAAGCTTCAAGACAAAGTACCTGCTTTTAGCTATGAGCAAGTAGAAAAGATTGTTGAGAAAGAATTAGGTAAAAAAATTCCCGAACTCTTTCAAAGTTTTGAACCAATTCCTTTGGCAGCTGCTAGCTTGGGTCAAGTCCACAAAGCTGTACTGCATAGCGGGGAATCCGTTGTAGTCAAGGCGCAGCGTCCCGGATTAAAAAAGTTATTTGAGATAGACTTACAAATTCTTAAAGGAATTGCTCGCTATTTTCAAAACCATCCTAAATGGGGCAAGGGGCGAGATTGGATGGGTATTTACGAAGAGTGCTGCCGCATTCTGTGGGAAGAAATTGATTATCTCAATGAAGGTAGGAACGCTGATGCTTTTCGCCGTAACTTTCGCGGTTACGATTGGGTGCAAGTCCCGAAAGTGTATTGGCGTTACGCCTCGCCACAGGTGCTGACTTTGGAATATTTGCCGGGGATTAAAATTAGTCAATATGAGGCGTTGGAAGCCGCAGGTATAGACCGCAAGGCAGTTGCTCGTCAAGGAGCGCAAGCATACTTAATTCAATTGCTCAATGATGGCTTTTTCCATGCTGATCCCCATCCAGGTAATATAGCGGTTAGTGCTGATGGCTCATTGATTTTCTATGACTTTGGCATGATGGGGCGGATTAAATCGAATGTCCGGGAAGGATTGATGCAGACACTGTTTGGCGTTGCCCAAAAAGATGGCACTCGCGTAGTCCAGTCTCTCATAGATTTAGGTGCGATCGCTCCCGTAGATGACATGGGGCCAGTGCGGCGTTCTGTCCAGTATATGCTGGACAATTTCATGGATAAGCCCTTTGAAGCCCAATCTGTGGCTGCGATCAGTGATGATTTATACGAAATAGCTTATAATCAGCCATTTAGATTCCCCGCAACTTTTACTTTTGTGATGCGGGCTTTTTCCACCCTCGAAGGCGTGGGTAAAGGCTTAGATCCAGAGTTTAACTTTATGGAAGTTGCCCAACCATACGCAATGCAGCTTATGACCAATATGAATGGTGCAGATAGCAATAGCTTCCTCAATGAATTAAGTCGCCAAGCCGTACAAGTCAGTACCACCGCTTTCGGATTACCACGTAGATTAGAAGATACATTAGAAAAACTAGAGCGGGGAGATATGCGCGTGCGAGTGCGCTCTATAGAAACAGAGCGGCTTTTACGGCGACAGAGTAATATTCAGATAGGCATGAGCTATGCTGTGATAATCAGTGGATTTACCCTTTCAGCCACAATTTTATTAGTTAATCATTATCTATGGTTAGCACTGCTGGCTGGTTTAATTGCCGCAGCAGTCTCAGTAATACTGATTCGACTGCTTCTCCGCCTCGAACGTTATGACCGTATGTATTAATTGTTGCACTAAAAAGCTATGAAACTTAACTTCACGGGTCTTAGCGATCCGGGACTTGTTCGTTCTAATAATCAGGATCATTACTACATCGACCCGGAAGGACGATTTTTCATTGTTGCTGATGGGATGGGTGGTCATGCGGGAGGAGAAGAAGCAAGTCGCATCGCCACGACAGTAATTCAAGAATATTTATTAGCTCATTGGGATAAACCTGATTCATCCGAAAAATTGTTAGAGCAGGCTTTATGGCAAGCCAATCAAGCCATTTTAGAGGATCAGCAAAGTCATCCTGAACGTGCTGATATGGGTACAACTGTCGTAGTCGTGATTTTGCGTGACTCGACCTGGTGCGCTCATGTCGGTGACTCTAGACTGTACCGTTTGCGGGAGTCACAACTAGAACAAGTGACCGAAGACCATACCTGGGTAGCTAGAGCCATCAAAATTGGCGACATCACCCCAGAAGAAGCACGGACTCATCCATTTCGTCATGTATTATCTCGATGTTTAGGTCGAGAAGACTTATCCCAAGTTGAAGTACAGGCGTTGGATGTTAAAGATGGCGATCGCTTACTATTATGCAGTGATGGTCTAACTGAAGAACTGGTCGATGAAAAGATAGCTGATTCTCTCCATGACATCCCCATATTGGATCAGGCTGCTGTATCTCTAGTAGAAGCCGCTAAAGATCAAGGTGGACACGATAATATCACTATTGTTATTGTGGCGATCGCATAACACAACACTTAAAGACTTCCAAATTAAAAAATATCCCCTATGTAGGGTGCGTCAGTAAAAATAATTTCTTGGTGCTTCTAGATTTTTTCTCCCTGACGTACCCTAATAACAGCCAATTTGGGATAATTTATTTTTTGAAAGTCCTTTACTCTTTGCTGAGTCAATACAATTCGGTTAGGGCTAAAAAATTAAAATGTGTAGTTTGATTTGAGGAACGCAGCTTGCTTATTACTCAGCACTCATCACTTTTCCCTGTTTTTTGATAGCTTCAGGACTTTTGTAGTAAATATACTCAGCATTTTGTTCAACCTGAGCATTTTTCCTATTTACAACTTGATACAAATATTTTTAGCAACCAAAATTCCCAACTGGCGGCTGAAATTACACAATTTAGTTGATTGACATGTTGCACATCATAATGTAAGCAGAATATAATGCGATCTTAATACCCTTCACGTTCACTCTTCTATGAAAATCTCCCTCTAGGGAAAGTTTCCAGATAAAGGAGGGAAATGAAGGTAAAGAAGGATATTCCCCCTACCTAAAATTTACCCCAAACTGCCCAGGCAGACTTGGGTTATATGTCAGTAGGTTCTATTGCAGCACATCCCAACAAAAATCTCCCCTCTGAGGATATGGGCAATCTGTCAAAATAGTTGTTATCTTTCTTAATACAGAGAATCGGTAACAAATCCCAAACAAGCCCTATTTTTATAGGACTTCTGTTACCCAAATCAACTTTACGCGTTGTCTTTTAGGAGTATACTATGAACCAACCAATCCAACTTTCCTTGGAACAGCAGTTTAGCATCCGCTCATTTTCCACTCAAGTACAGAATATGAGTCATGACCAAGCCAAAGACTTTTTAGTCAAGCTCTATGAGCAAATGGTGGTGCGCGAAGCAACTTACCAAGAGTTACTCAAGCATCAGTGGGGCTTAGATTCTGGTTCCACTTTGGCATAGAGCAAGTTGTGTGTCGCAGTGGGCGACCTCCTTCTCTTGCTCACTTCCAAGGAGGAAAGGAGCTGGTGATGCTGGGGCGTCAACTTCAAGATTAAGCTAAATCACTTCTAGGATGCCATCCATCAAAACTCGATAATACAGTTGTTTGACTGTTAGCTCTGCGCTTACATAACTTAGTTTTGGTTTATTTATCAAACCATTAACCAGCAATTTTGTAAATATGCTTACTACTGAGTGAATGAGTAATTTCACTTTTGCTTACTAACACTTACATTCCTACGTGTAAAAAGCAGAATGAAAATTTACTTGTATTTGACTAAGCACTTGCTTTTTCAGCCTGCACTGATGACTATTATATTTATTCCCAATAATACTTACAAGTAGATATATATATTCTTGATAAAAGTTTACATTTTTTGATATAAGTTACATATAACCTGTAAAAATATTTACTAACCAGAGATATCAAATGCAGACTCCGTGTCAATTGCATCTAACTTGGCCAAAATTTGCGGTTTAATTTTTTCATATTCCCTTTTGAGCAAATTCTTACTAATTTGGGGATCAGCCCCAGACACAAAGGTTTTGGCAGCCACCATCCACTGTTGCAGTCGTTGACATTGAGCAGAGGCAATACTAGCAACTAGGACATGAGAACAAGTATTTGGTGATTCCCGCGCAAACAATAGCAAACGATAGTAACCTGTTTTGAACATTAATTGCACCATCTCTTGACCGAGACTAGTTTTGAGATCCAGGTAATAAGGTAAGCATTTAGCTCCATGTTTGCGATTGTAGAGAACAGTAATCCACAGCATCATGGGGTGGGGAGCAGTTATAAACAAAAATTGATTGTAACGGCTACAGACCAGACGTTGAATAATTTCTTTTTGTGGTAGCATCACCCATAAGGCTGGTATAACCTCACCATTGATTTGGATAGGTTGAGGAAAAACAATGTCAGCTATTGGCTTATTTTTCGGCCAAGAAGTTGTCACAGTAATTTCATTTTTGGCTGGAGCTAAGTTTAATGCCCTATTACCGTTTATCTTCTTTTCAGATTCAGCTTTAACCGTGACATTATCAGTAGATTGATGATTTTCGTGTTGAATGGGGCGTTTTTGATGTTGCTGTTCGATAGATTCTAAAGCTTGGAGTATTTCACTAATACTTTGGGGGCGATCCTTTACTATTTTCGCTAAACAACTCATCACTAAATTTTCGACGTCTTTAGGAATAAGCAAGCTAGGACTGACTTCAGTAAAAGTACGTGGTGCTTGATGGTGATGAGCTTTATACCATGCGCCAAAAGAATGGGTTGAGACCATGAGTGGCATTTTGCCTGTCAACATTTCAAACATCATCACACCCAAACTATAAATATCTGAGCGATTATCTAGTTCTTTGCCTTCCATTTGTTCAGGAGAAGAATAGGCCAGTGTCCCCAAATAGTATTTTGTGTGATCGCCGTTGGCCTGGAGTAATTTAGCAATACCGAAATCTAAAATCTTGAGCAATTCCCCAAAACTGGGGTCTTGAATCACTAGCATATTGCTAGGTTTAATATCACGATGAATAATTGGGCAGACTGAGCCATCAACTGGAATACCGTCATGAGCGCATTTTAAACCCAGGCAGATTTGACGTGTCATACTCACAAACCGGGTTAAAGATAGATGTTGCTGCCGGATTATCTGGTTGAGGCTTTGTCCTTGTAGATATTCCATGACGTAGTAGGGGGTATTATTTTCATCTACGCCATAGTCCATGACTCTCACAATATGAATACTTTTTTGTCCTAGTAAGGCACAAGTTTTTGCTTCTCGCTCAAACCTGTCTTGCAGTCGCATCTTTTCATTGTGTATTGACAATGCAAGAAACTTGATAGCAACAGGTACACCTCCCAATAAAATATCTTTGGCACGATATACTCTACCCATTGCACCCGTACCAATTAATTCCTGTAATTGGTAGCGTTTACTAAGAAAACGGCCAATGTTGGGGTCTGACATAGAAACTTCGACTCCAATGTTTAACAAATGTGAATTACACCTACCTATGCGGTAGGTGTTAAGTGTTGGGGTGGAAAAGTGCAATTAAATAATGGGGTAGATGTATCCTGATGCTTTGCACTTGGGTTTTGATGTAGTGTTAGTTTGCCCAGTTTTTATAACCCAGATAACTTAAGCCAATAAAACTCAGACATAAATATGTTATTCATGACCTAGTATGCTGAGTATAAATGTACCTTATTATACCATTTCTCTGAAACAACTAATAATACTAAGTTACGTTCAAACACGCTCTTACTCCCTACTCCCAGCCCAAGTTACTATCTTTGAAGGTAACTCAGTCTAAATTTAACTTCTAACTAATTATTGGTCGGCTGAAGCTTTAATCTGGCTTCCATTGTACTGATTAAAGAATGACCAGCCATGATACCACTACTGAGGTAATATGTATCGTCCGCAATTCGGTGCATCGTTTCAAAGCCGCTACGACGTTGCCGATCGCTCATTACCCAATAACGTTGTATGATTGCTTCTAAACCCATCCAACCTTCGCCTTCAACCTGACCTAACAGACTATGCTGGAGTAGAAAAGTATATTGAAGTTCCCCTTCATGCAATCGCCCCTTGTATTGTAAAGAGATATCAGGGCGATCGCTACCAGGAAAGATGAGTTTTGTTGCCATAGTAAACCAGTTATCTCGATTCCAAGCCACCAAGGTCATGCCTTTAATGCTGATTGGCATTCCATTACGTTCTAGCCAATTGCCTTGAATTAACCAGCGTCCTGGCTCTAATAAAAAAGTGTGCGCCACCTTGTATATTCCTTGCCTTAATCGAGTAGTCCTCAGACTACAAAGATATATTTGGAATTACAAAAATGTCAGGTGGAAAATAGGGAGAAATGAATCAATTCAAAATTCTTGCATGAAAGACAGCCACCCACATTCGCGCAGCGTCCCGCAGGGAGGGGTGGGTTTTCTAGCTAGGGCTTGCAGAATAAACAAAAAACCTAGATAAATTACAACTTCTGTCCTGCAAAAATAGACCGCACTTCACCATTCCGCCGGACTATAGCTTCACCGTTATTGACATCTACTAATGTCCAACCGCTAGAGCCAATACTTTCACCGATGTTAACGCGACGACTGACACCGTTAGTTTGAAATAGTGCCACAGACTTATTACCCAACTCTAGCAGTCCTTCTAGAATGTGGGTGGGAGCAGGGGAAGTAACGGTAAGGGATGCAACCTGTACTGCTTCCCCGTTATTCGATGGTCTTGGTAAGCTAGCACCGAAGGGAACAACAGGTAAATTAGGCAGAGAATTGGGTGACTGTTGAACTTTGATAGGTGCATTTCGCACAGCCACAGGTTTCATGTCTGAGCGCACAGCCGCAGTTAACATATTGACTGTGCTGGGTTTAGCAGCTGGTTGCACTTTATTTAAGGTGTGATTAACTACATTTGGTTGGCTTGCAACTGGGGCTGGTGGTAAAGGTGAACCAATACCGGGAATTGGTGGCAGTGCAGAGCGCATTGGTGAGGGTGGTTGGAAAACTGGAATATAGATGCGCTCAACAACGTTTGTAGTTCGGCTAGATGCTGGTGGTGTATTGTTAGCTGTTAGGGGTGATGGTAGATTACCGATAGGCTGATTATTAGATAAAGCTACAGATGTTGGGTGAGAAATCACTCGATTTGCTAGTTGGGAACGAACGGCACGTTGAGTAGTGCCATCGTTTTTGTCGATGATGGCTAATGCTCCCATCATGTAATTGACTAACTCAGCCTGGACATCTGGTTTTGCAGGTAATTGTGACTGGGGTACATAAATAGTGGGTTGGGTGAGTTTAGATGTTAGGAGAACTAACACCCCAGATTGCACTATATATAATACGCCTGCGATCGCCACACCGATAGTTGTACCCCCAATCAGCAGTTTCCCCAAGGTCAGTTTCGCTGTTTGGGTAATTTTACTGATTGAGTTGATCTGAGGCTGATCAACTACAACAGTGCTGACTTGCTTGTTTTTGATAGCTGTAACAGTCTGTACTGAATGCTTAACTGTATTTGGTAGGACAATCTGCGGTACTTCAACAGTTTGCAGATGGTCATACTCTAAAGTTGTTTGCTGGGATGTATACGACCAGTCACTGGCAGATGCAGCAGCTGGGCGTAGTGGTTGCCTATTGTGGAAATTGACCTCCAGTATGTCGTCAATACTGGCAAAAAGCTCATCCATCAAGCCATCAGCATAGAATTCTATTGACCAAGGCTCGTTAACAATCAAGTCTTCTGATAGTTCGGGGACAATGAGATGGGTGCTAACTTCTCGTAACATAAGCAAGTTGTAGGTGGTAGTTGCCAGGATGGGGCAACACCGCCCCTTTTACCTGGGTATCAGGATTTTCAAAATATTCAATCTCCCGTCCAAACTAGACGAGTTGATTGTTGAGTGTATGAAATTCAACTCCAAATTGGGGATCGTAGATGATGCCAGGGTTGAACTCTTGTCATCTATCTTACCCATCTCCCCCTCTACTATACTCACCCTTCATAAAGACAAAGTTAAGATAAAGCTGCAAACCCTGATTGGTTCTTAGATTGACGCAATTCTAAAAAAATTAATAAGGCGTTAACATCAGCAGGATTTACACCACCGATACGGGCTGCTTGACCAATTGTGAGGGGTTGTACCTGATTGAGTTTTTCCCGTGCTTCTTTAGAAAGAGTGTCAATTTTTGTGTAGTCTAAATCCGCAGGTAGCTGGCGGTTGGATTGACGGGCAATCTGTTCGATTTGGCTTTGTTGTCTAGCCAAATAACCAGAGTATTTAATGTCAATTTCTGCCCCTTCTCTTTCCGCTTGGCTGAGGCTGGGGTTGCCAAGTCCATATTTATCAAGGTCTACATAATGAAATCCGGGGCGACGTAGCAAGTCGGCTAGGGTAATCGAACCTCTGATGGTTTGTTGAGTATCAGAGGCGATCGCTTTACCGATTTCATCGTGTTCTTTGACTCTAGTAGCGTACAGCCGTTCTTTTTCAGCCGTAATCTGTGCCTGTTTGTTGGTGAATAGTTCCCAACGGCGATCGTCAATTAAACCAATTTCCCGTCCCAAAGGTGTCAACCGTTGGTCAGCGTTATCAGAACGCAGCAATAAGCGATACTCTGACCGACTAGTTAACATTCGGTAGGGTTCGCGTAAATCCTTGGTACACAGGTCATCCAGCAAAGTACCGAGGTAACTTTGCTCACGGGGGAAAATAATCATTTCCTGACCGCGCACAAACCGCGCCGCGTTAATTCCGGCTACAATTCCTTGGGCTGCAGCTTCTTCATAGCCTGTTGTGCCGTTAATCTGTCCCGCACAGAATAACCCCGCAATCTTTTTCGTCATCATTGTGGGATAACACTGGGTAGCAGGCAGATAATCATATTCTACTGCGTAGGCTGGACGTAACATTACGCAGTTTTCTAATCCGGGGAGACTCCGTAACATTTGCAGTTGCAAATTTTCGGGCAACCCTGTGGAAAACCCTTGGATATATAGTTCGGGAATATCTCGTCCTTCCGGTTCAATAAAGATTTGGTGGCTTTCTTTATCAGCAAAGCGGACAATCTTATCTTCAATACTGGGGCAGTAACGCGGCCCTTTGGCTTCCACCCAACCGCCGTAAACTGGCGATAGGTGCAAGTTTTCCCTAATTAAGCGATGGGTTTCGGCTGTGGTGCGGGTCATATAGCAAGGCATTTGTTCCCGTTCTACCCATACTTCGGGGTCAAAACTAAACCAACGAACTTCCGCATCCCCTGGCTGGTGTTCCATTTTGGTATAGTCCACCGATCGCTTGTCTACCCGTGCAGGTGTACCAGTCTTGAGTCTCCCGGTTTCAAATCCCAAGCGATTCAAGGTTTGGGTTAATCCCTCTGCCGCAAATTCTCCGGCGCGTCCAGCCGCCATTGACTTGTTCCCCACCCAAATCTTGCCACCGAGAAATGTACCCGTAGTTAAAATTACGGCTTTGCACTCAAAAGTCACGCCAAAGTAAGTTTCTACCCCAATAACTTCATTGTTAGCACCCAAAACCAAGTCTGTGACCATCCCTTCCCGGATGCTCAAATTATCTTGGTTTTCCACAATATTTTTCATCACAGCCGCATATTCTCGCTTATCAGTTTGGGCGCGTAATGCCCATACTGCCGGCCCCCGTGAAGAGTTGAGGATGCGCTTTTGTAGGTAGGTGCGGTCTGCCATTTTGCCAATTTCCCCACCTAAAGCATCTATTTCATGGGTTAATTGGGATTTGGCAGGGCCACCCACAGCCGGGTTGCAGGGTTGCCAAGCGATTTTATCTAAATTTAATGTCAAAAGCAGGGTACGACAACCGAGGCGGGCAGTAGCAAGGGCTGCTTCGCAACCGGAGTGACCTGCACCGACAACGATGACATCAAAGGCATCTTGAAATTCAACGGACTTGTGCATGGTCATAAGTACAGGATTAGCAAACTGAGAGTTACTACTAATGTTAACTTAATTCAGTGATTGTATCGATGTATATGTGTTTCTATGTCAAAAATGTGTAGATTAATCAGTATCAAAAAAACCACATAATATATTTTAATAATTATTAAATTATAGCTAAAATAGACATATAATTTTATTGTCTAGCAATGTCTATATATTTAATTCAAGATAAACATGAAAATCAACGAGCTAACCTATTACGATCATGAACTAGAATGGCGTTTTGAATCGATTAAATTCTCTAAATTTAATCTTTTAGTAGGTGTATCTGGTGTTGGTAAAACGCAAATCCTTAAATCCATCATGAACTTGCGTAAAATAGCTAAAGGTGCTTCATTAAATGGTGTCGAATGGGATGTAAATTTTACATCTGGCAATTATGAGTATAGATGGATGGGTGAATTTGAAACAAAGAAAATAGATAAATTTGTTTTTATTGAAGAACAAGAAGATGAGGATTCAGAAAGTACAAAATTCCTAATTGTGCGAGAATGGTTATATTTAAATAATCAGGTAATTATACAAAGAAGTGAAAATAATATCCTTTTTAAAGGGGAAAAGTTACCAAAATTATCCCCATTCAAAAGTGCTGTAGAAATATTAAGTGAAGAAGAAGATATAGCCCCTGTGAGCAGAGGATTCAGCAAAGTTTTCTACAGTGACGAATCAAGAGTTACTGCTTTCTCTTTAGAGGATGTTTTTCACTCAATATTTAGTAACAAAAAATCTAATGAAGAATATTCTTCATTAGATAAAATTAAAGATAGCCATTTACCTATTCAAACTAAATTGGCTCTAGTTTATAATCATAACAAAAATATATTTCAAGAAATAAAAGAACATTTTATAAACATCTTTGAGCAAGTAGAGGATATAAAAATAGAACCCGATAATGATGAGGAATTACCTAAGATTTTGTCAGAATATCCTGTTATAAAAATTAAAGAAAAAGGTGTAAATAATTGGATAACTCAAGAACGTATATCTTCAGGAATGCTGAAGACGCTAATACATATCAGTGAACTATACTTATCTGCTGAAGGTACTGTAATTTTAATTGATGAGTTTGAAAATAGTTTAGGAGTTAACTGTATTGATGTTTTATGTGATTTATGTTCTGAACAAAGACAATTACAATTTATAATTACCAGTCATCATCCATACATTATTAATAACGTGAGTATGGAACATTGGAAGATTGTGACTCGCAGAGGTGGAATAGTAACTGCTAGAGATGCTCAAGATTTTAACCTAGGTCAATCTAGACATCAAGCATTTATGCAATTAATTAATCTGGATGAATACAGGGAAGGAATTACTGCCTAAATGAATATCTACTTTCTTGTAGAAGGTAAAAGCACTGAACGAAAAGTATATCCTGCTTGGCTCGCACATCTTTTGCCAGAATTACAACGCGTTAACAACTATAATAATGTCGTTAAAAATAACTATTATTTATTTAGTGCTAACGGTTATCCTTCCATAATTTACGATCATCTACCTAATGCAATTGCAGATATTAACGCCAATGGTAATTATAGTTATCTTGTAGTTTGTTTAGATGCAGAAGAAGTGACAGTTGAATATAGAGAAAAAGAAATTAGTGAGTGTTTAATTTCTCAAAGCTGTACTTTAGAAAATACCCAAATAGTCGTAATTGTCCAAAACCGATGTTTTGAAACATGGTGTTTAGGCAATAAAAAAATTTATACAAAAAATCCAAGTGATAATCCACTATTAACATATGCACGGTATTATGATGTATCGGTTAATTGCCCTGAATTAATGGGTAGATACTCAGAATTTTCTACTCATGCTAAGTTTCATGAGGCTTATTTAAAAGAATTATTCAGAGCGAAAAATATTAGTTACTCTAAATCCAATCCTGGTGATGTAATAAAATCATATTACTTAGAAGAGTTATTAAAAAGAGTGCAAAATGAAACTGGACACTTACCTAGTTTTCAAACCTTTATACAATTTTGTAATATGATAAAAGGTAAACTATTAAGCTAATTTATTCTCATGATATCCATATCAAGAAAAGTAGTTTTTATTTCTATATTTATAGTGATAATTTATATATTAGTCGCTAGTAAAATTATTCATCATCAACAGTCAAAGTTTGCAACATTAAATGCGTGTAATACAGCTAATTCTCCATCTTGTATTCATATTGAGCAAGCACCCATATTACCCACACCTAACTCTAACATTCCCCAGACTGCCCAAGAGCGTTTTTTGAGTGCGATCGCCAATAATTTAGCTACCATTCCCCAGCCTGGTAGTTATGAATATATTTTGCTCAAAGCATATGGTGCTGCGTTTATAAATAGAGATAAATTAGTTACATTACCATCAACAGTTCTGCTAAATAACGAGGAGGAAACACAGACATTTCAAAATAGTTTAACAATGGTTAAAGTTAATGGTACAAATGACTGTTACTTACAAGCATCAGCCACCGCAGCATTAAATCAGGCGCGTTCTTTAGGAAATATTTCCCTAAAATCAGGCTATGGTTCTGGTGATTGTACTCGCAGTTTTGCTACTAATTTCAGATTTTGGAATAAATATGCTAACCAAAATACATTAAATCAAGTGAAAGAAGGAAGAGAAACAGCAATTCTCGGTGTTGTTGCACCACCAGGAACATCACAACATCTTTGGGGATTAGCAATTGATTTGCGGGTATCTCATCTAAAACAAAGACAAATTCTCAATCAAAATGGTTGGTTTCAAACCGTCGCTAAAGATGTACCACACTGGACTTATTTAGGTTTAACTGAGCAAGATTTACTAAATTTGGGGTTAAGAAAGCAAGTAGAAAATGGGATTAGCTATTGGGTGACACCACTTTGAATAATTCATAATTTTTAGTTCGTAATTCGTAATTATGAGTTAAGGCTCTAGGGTTAAAAACTGATGGCAATTTTGCTAAATTACAATTTGCTGTTGTAATAGGATAAGAATTACTACAATAAAATAGTTACACACCTAACTCTGGAGTTCTAATAGTGGGCTTATTTGATGATTTTAGTCGGTTTCTGGAAAACCGTTTAGAGGAATTCTTGCGTAATAATCCGCATCTGGAATTAGAGGCGTTGTTAGAACAGCTGCGACAGCAAGAGGAAGATACATTGAAATTGATTGCAGATTTACAATTGCAAGAGAAGCGATCGCAAGAAGATATTCTCTCCACTGCACAAGAGATTCAGCGTTGGCATATCCGTGTGCAGAAAGCTAAAGATTCAGGTAGACAAGATTTAGCGGCGGCGGCACAAGAGAGAGAAGCAACTCTATTGCGTGAAGGAAATCAGCTTTGGGGACAAATGCAAGGGCTGAAAGAACGTATCGCCCAATCTCAAGAACTGTTGCATAAAATTCAAGTGCGGCGACAGGAAGTACAAACCAAAGCAGCAGAAGCACAAACAACACGCGCTAAAGCCCAGACGCAACAGCGCATAGAAACTAACGGTTGGTGGAATACAGCTAGCACCTCTAGCAGTGGGTTGGATGACTTAGAAGAAAAGTTTCGTCGGTGGGAAACTGAAGATGAATTAGAACAGATGAAGCGCAATTTAGGAAAATAATCTGTATAGTCCAAAACTTAAGAATGAAGGACATTTCCGAAATTTGCTCCTTCATTACAAATAAGACTAAACCTAAATAATTTAAGGAAAAGACGATGAAAGAGATCACCCGGCGCAAATTTATTGCCACTGCTACCTTAGCAACTGGTTTTGCTTTGGCTGTACAACCCATTTCTGCCCAAGTCATTACTACTGATGCCAAAGAGTTAGTTGCAGGTGCAGTGAAAATTCCTGTCCAGGGTGGTGAGATCCCAGCGTACAGAGCTTTACCTGCAACTGGTGGGAATTTTCCGATTGTGCTGGTGATTCAGGAAATTTTCGGTGTACATGAACATATTCAGGATGTCTGCCGTCGCTTTGCCAAGTTGGGTTATTTAGCGATGTCTACGACAAGTCGCTTCGCGCCTACGCACCAGAATTATTTGCTCGTCAGGGCGATGTCTCCAAGTTAAGCAATATCGATGAAATTCGTCAGGTGGTAGCTAAAGTACCAGATGCTCAGGTGTTATCTGACCTGGATGCCACCGTAGATTGGGCTATCAAGTCTGCTAAAGGTAATGCTGATAGATTGGGGATTACAGGCTTTTGTTGGGGTGGTCGCATGACTTGGTTGTACTCAGCATATAATCCCAAGGTTAAGGCAGGTGTAGCATGGTATGGCAGATTAGTTGGTAATTCTACGGAATTAACACCGAAGCATCCCGTCGATATTGCCTCTAATTTGAAAGTTCCCGTTCTCGGACTTTATGGAGGTCAGGATACAGGCATTCCTCTGAAGACGGTGGAACAAATGCGCGATGAGTTGAAATCCAGCAGATGCAAATCCGAAATCATCGTTTACCCCGATGCACCCCACGCCTTTTTTGCCGATTATCGTCCTTCCTACAGGCAGAAAGAAGCGAAAGATGGCTGGCAACGCCTCCTGGCATGGTTTAAGCAGCATGGAGTTTAATACCAATTCGCCAAAATAGGGCAACAGATGAGAAAATAATATAAATGCTCATGCTGGAGAATCAAAATGTCAGGGGTAGATCATCTCGACATCAAAGAAAGTGCAGAAGAACTCAAGCAGATGCTCTCGGTCCAAAAAATAGCAAGAGACATAAGAAAAGTTAATTAATCAGCCGGGAGGAGAGCCAAACTTTTCGGTCTATTGACATTAGTCCAGGTAAATTGATTTTTTATTACTTGTGAGAAAATCGGGTTTTTCTAGGTTTGATTTTGAACAATTATGTGAGAAGATTGAGCGCAGACTTAAACAAAGCTTAAACCTATTGTTCTTGAATGTGATGTAATCCCTATTTCAACAGGAGTAACTTACAATGGGGCAGAGCGAACTGAATCATAAAGTAGCCTTAATCACTGGTGCAAATAAAGGTTTAGGGCTGGAAATGAGCCGTCAACTTGGGCAACATGGAATAAAAATTCTTATTGCTGGACGGAATCTAGAAGCAGCCCAAACAGCCGCAGATAAGTTACAAAATCAAGGAATTGATGCAGAGGCACTTGCTCTTGATGTTGGTGACAGTAATCAAATTCAGTCTGTAGTTCAAAAAATTGATGAACAATTTGGTAAACTTGACGTTTTAATTAACAATGCTGGGGTATTTCTAGATGGAGACTGGTTAACCAGTAACGCTAGTTCTGTTTCTTTAGATACTATTCGACAAACATTTAACACCAACTTTTTTGCTTTGGTAGAACTGACTCAAGCATTACTACCGTTAATCTTAAAAAGTCCTAATGGTCGAATTGTGAATATGTCAAGTATTGAAGGTTCTTTAACACTTCATGCTGACTCCAACTCCCCAATTTATGATTCAAAACCATTTGCATATAATGCTTCTAAAGCAGCAGTTAATTCATTTACAGTACATTTAGCCCATGAGTTACGTAACACACCCGTAAAAGTTAATAGCGCACATCCTGGTTGGGTAAAAACCGAGTTAGGTGGTGAAGGTGCAATGATGGATATTGCAGAAGGCGCAAAAACCGGAGTCCAATTAGCCCTATTAGAAGATGATGGGCTAAGTGGAGGCTTTTTCCATCTAGGTCAACCAGTACCTTGGTAACAAAAGCTTAATGAGCAAATATGGATGCTGTCAAAGCAGCATCCATCAAAACCTCCGGGGTACTCCCGCCACATCCGCAAAGATTGGCGGTGAGAGGGATAGGAGCGCTGATGGAGTGGGGTTCAACGATTTCTACCGAGAATTTTTGCTGTTTCGCTGACGCTTTGACCGTATCATGTTTTCAGCAAGTATAGTGCTTGAACTTTTTCTTTGACGCTTGCTATTTTTTGAACCAACAGCATCTGCTTGAGTTCTTCTGCACTTTCTTTGATGTCGAGATGATATACCCCTGACATTTTGATTCTTCAGCATGAGCATTTGCATTTATATCTGTTGCCCTATTTTGGCGAATTGATATAAGTCTAGGACTTACGCATTGACAAAAAACATCATCTATAGAACCTAGGGATGCTAGAT
>NZ_CAWUDL010000052.1:0-46726 GCF_963920945.1 Anabaena sp. CCY 9402-a | reverse complement strand
ACTCAGCACTCAGCACTCAGCACTCAGCACTCAGCACTCAGCACTCAGCACTCACCCACTCAGCACTCACAACTCACTTCGCCTTAATAGGTGTGAGGGCGACACCGCGATAATAATGTCCGAGGATTTGGAGGTGGTTAGCACCGCGTAAGGCTAAATTATACGCTCCCCATTGGCTCATGCCTAAACCGTGACCAAAACCTAAGCCTTGGAGTAGAAAATTACCATCGGCTGCTTTGGTGACATTAAACCGAGTGCTTCTCAGTTTGAGTGCTGTGCGGACTTCTTCGCCGCGCAGTATCTTTGTACCTTTATCTCCAACGATTCTTAAAGCTTTTACACTCTTAAAAGGCGAAAATGCCTCCGGAACTACTTGTTGAACATTGCCCACCCCAGCGATTCTGGTACTAATTTCCGTAGGTGAAAAGGTGCGTTGCCAATTACATTCTTTGATGTTTTGATCGTAGTCTTCTACTGCACGGAGGTAAGGCAGGGGATTTCCCCAAACATCTTCTACGTTTTCGGTATGTCCTCCCGAACAAGCATGAAAGACTGAGAGAATGAGATTATTTTGATAAGTTAATACTTGCCCAGCCGTAGTATCAACTGCGCCATAAGTGGCGGCAGATTCACTACTTACGCCTTTATAAATTTGCCAGCGATCGGGACTATCACCTAAATCATAAACGGGGTTTTTACGCTGTTCTTGTCGCTTGTAAAGTGCATAAGTACGGGCAGCGATCGCCTGAGCTTTGAGGGCTTCTTGTGGCCAGCTAGAACTCATTTCTGCGCCGATGACGCTGTAGAGATATTCTTCTAAATCTACCCAGTTAACGACATCGATACCTTTGTCTGTGGGGACAACTAGAGTTCTACCGCGATACCAGCGATCGCCAATATATACGAATCCTTTGCCTGATGGTTCAATCCAAAATAACCCAGATTGCCATTTATCTAAAGCCACACCTCCAGGTACGGCTTGAGCATAAAAAGCACTCATGGCTGGTAATTGTCCTAGAGTTCGCCCGGTACTGTCTTTGACAATCGCCGTTGTGGAACTGCCAACTTTAGTTTGATTGACTCCCCTCTCAATAGCTACACGCAGAATCACAGAAGCTTGCGCCGGAGCAACCAAAGCTATCCACAATAAAGCACCTAACCACCAATGACGTATTTTAAGCTGGGATAATAAAGAGCCGAATAACAGTTGAAATTTCATGCTGATTATCTAATCACAAGTATCTGTTGGTAGCTCTGGACGATGATGTCCATAACTTAAGATAAGACAATTCCCCGATGTCGGAGGTTGCCACCTCCTTCATAATTATGCAATGGGTTTTAGTTAGTCTCCTGTGTACAAATCAGCATTTCTCGTGTCAGATTTTTAATGACTATACGGAACGATAGGCTATGCGGAGACTTTGTACGAGAATAATTAAGGATGCGATCGCCATTAATCCACCCCAAAACCAATAAGGTAACAACAAATATTTTTGCATCTGGGCTGTATCAGAAAGTCCTAAAGGGCCAGCTGTGCTGCTAAATAAATAATCTAGTTGGTGGTAGGTACTCACACAGGCTTGTACGCCTAAAAATTGGATGGCAAATCCTTGCATCCATTGGGGGGCTTTATAACCAATGCCTAAAATCATTAAACCCAATAGAGGAATTGCCACAAATCCAAACGGGGAACGTACCCAAATTAATGTAGAAACTAGTAAAAAACCTCCGAGAATTTTGAGACTCAAGGAGGCAGTTTTAAAATTACGAGACGCTAAAATTAAAGCTGCGCCAGCTAGTGGTGGCCCCATTGGCCCGGCGGCGGCGACTAAGAACGGGCCAAGGGGAGCTAATGACGAACGGAGAGCATAGGTTGCTACCCCAGAACCATTACTAAAAATTTGTAATTGCTGAAATTTTCCCCCTAATAGTAAGGCCATCAGCCCGTGACCCATTTCGTGAAACCACGTAGCTAAAATACTAAAAGGGTATAAAATATAATTACCTCCCGGCACTTGCCAGAGGACGGCTGTAGCGATCGCTGCGCCTACTAGCCAAGTTAGCTCCATACGTTCAACCACTGGTGGAGCTTCGTTAGTAAATAATTTATAAAAATCTTTTCCTGGTTCGCTCATACTAATTCTTAGTTCGTAATTCGTAATTCGTAATTATTACTATTTTGGACGGTTATTAGGTTGTAGGGGTTTCAGGGCTGTAAATACCTACACCCTTCTACCCCTCAACCTTTATACCTATAGTTAAGCGAGTTTAAAGAGGAATGTCATTAAATCTCCTTTACCAAGGCTGATGCGATCGCCTGGTCTGAGGCGGTGTCTGTTACCTGGTAATAAGGGCAAATTATTAATGTAAGTGCCGTTAGAACTGCCGACATCTTCTATATAGTGAGAATCTCCCTCCATGCGAATATCAGCGTGGATGCGGGAAACAATTTCCGAATTAGAAAATCCTGAAACATCTATATCTGGAGGGATACGGTCATTGGGCTTGCCAATGTGAATTACAGACAGACTTGGTGGCAATTCAATTTCTCTGTCGCTTTGGACATGAACTAATAAGGCTGTGATTTGCTGTAATTGGGTTCTAGCTGGAGACGGTGGTGCAACTACAGGCTGTGGTGCTGGTGTTGGTGTTGGTTCTTCCACTACTTGAACTGGTGCTGGTGCTGGCTCAGGAGGTGCAGTGGGAATAGCTTCTTCACGTTCTTCAGGTATTACAACTGGTGGTGCTGGTGGTGGTGTAATTTCTGCTTCTACTGGATTAGGCATTACAGGAGGGGCAACTGGAGGTGCAGCCATTTCTGTAGGTGGTAAGGGTGAAACCCCAGGGTCAATACCGAAAGCATTAGGTTGTAATAATTCTAACATTGGATCTGGTATTGGATCAGGCGTAACCAATGCTGGGACTTCTACAGGGATGTCAGGAGCAACAGTAGCGACGACAGTAGCAGCAGCAGGTACAGCCGTTGAATGTAGGTTAAAGCCACATTGACCGCAGAAGGCGGCATCAGACTGTACCGTTGCACCACAATTGGGACAGTGGCTAGTAGCGGGTAACGGAGTGTAGCAAGCTTCACATTGAACCGCGCCGTCTGGATTTGAGTGATTGCAATTAGGGCAGACTATAGTCATTGATTTAAGCCTTTGTTCAAGAGCATCCTAAAATATAGTGTTGGGGACTGGGGATTGGGGATTGGGGACTGGGGATTGGGGATTGGGGATTGGGGATTGGGGACTGGGGATTGGGGATTGGGATAAAATCTCCCTGCTCCCTGCTCCCTGCTCCCTGCTTCCCCTGCTTCCCCTGCACCTCTGCACCTCTGCTTCTCTGCACCTCTGCTTCCCCTACCTCCTACAATCTGCCTTCTTCAAAAAGAATCAGAATTGTGGCAAAAGAGTAACTCTAGCTTTCGATTTTAACAACTACTTGTGATACAAAAATCAAGCTGGCAGTTCCGCACCTGCGGCGGCATCAAGTAGCCACAAAAGTTCCCCTTGGGGTTTAATTAGGCGGGATGGGTAGGTGGATTCATCCGCTTCTGGGGCAAAGATTTGAGCTAGAGCGGGTCTTTTATTCGCACCAGCCACTACAAATATGACAGTGCGAGCCGCATTAATGAATGGGTATGTAAAGGTGATACGGGGATTGCCGTCTTTGTTACCCACAGTAATTAAGCGATCGCTTACTTTTAAAGCTTCTGTATGGGGAAACAAAGATGCCGTGTGGGCATCATCACCTATGCCGAGCAAAACCACATCTAAAGCGGGAAATTCTCCCGGTGCAGATTGAAAGAATGCTTGCAGGTGTTGTTCGTATTTAGCAGCAGATCGCCCTGGATCGTTATCTAAGGTGGGTACAGCATGAATATTGGCGGCGGGGATATCAACCCGATCTAGCCAGGCACGACGCGCCATTAATTCATTACTATCAGGATGATTTGGGGGGACATAACGCTCATCGCCCCAAAACACATGAATTTTATCCCAAGGTAATTGTTGCTGGGCAATCGCTTCATACAACGGCTTAGGTGTGCTACCGCCAGATAAGGCGATCGTAAATTTTCCCTGCTCTTTAATGGCAGTATCTAACTTGGTCAGGATCAAATCAAGCGATCGCGCAACTAACGCTGATTGATCCGGTAGGACTTCAACCGTTTTATTCATGGCTTTATCATCACATTACCGGCTTCCAGCAATACCATACCTAACTTATAACAACTCCCCTGTTGAAATTTTGAAACTTTTAACATCAGGAGGTAGGACAGAATAAGTCAATTCAATTCAATTCATGCTTATCACTTTCTTTGGTTAGTTGTCAGTAGTCAGTTGTACTAACTAGTGAATAGCGTTTCCAACCCTAGACAAGTTGTGTTGCACCATTTCTGCTAAACTCGCCTCAGTTAAACAGCGTCGTTCGGAGCAATAGGTCATCAAATATACTCCATTCATCATCCGCACTGTACTGACGCGCACTCGAAAATCATCTGTCATAAACCAGCAGCGTTCCTGTCCCTGGTTGCTGTCATATTCTGTATCAATTGATAAAATCCCGTCTTTGCCAAACCAGTAACGACTAACCACGGGAATCTTTTCCACATACCCTTGGTTGCGGAGCAATTTGCCTGATCGCCCTGTCTCATCATCTGGGACATCAATCAACACAGCAGCCTGCTCAGGATTAGGTTCTTGGTCACTATCGTGTGCTTGCCACATAAAGCTAGCTCCTCCCTTCGCCGCCACTGGATCGATGCTTTGCTGTTCACAAATCATATTGATCCGTGGATCATCTAGTGTAATCACCCCCACATATAACTTTGATTCTCCCGACTCATCAGCTACCGTATCAAAGTGATGCACCGTGCGGTGGGTAAACCAGACTCCTTCACTCTTACGAAAAAAGTCCATCATCGTCATCGGTGTGATCAACGCCATAGGTCATCCTCAAACAAAATAAATGTAATTACGAATTACGAATTAGTAATTATTTACTCAACACCCAAAGAACATGATTGTATATATGTCGCGGTACAATACCCCTAAATAATCTCACGATTTCAACTCATGATCAGCAGGGAGACTCTCAAGACACCCCAAGACGTTTTGGCTGTCCTCAAGGCGGGACTTGCTCTGTGTCAGCAAGATTTATACCAATTCAATCTCAGTGGGCTGGAACTGCAAAAAGCCAATTTTCATAGAGCCACTCTAATTCGAGCAAATCTCAGTCAAGCCGATCTGAGTGCAGCTGATCTCAGTGCAGCTGATTTACGGGGAGCGGATCTCAGCCAAGCTATTTTGCGGGATGCGAATTTACTCTCAGCTTGTTTGTACCGAGTTGATCTCAGTGGTGCAGATTTGCGCGGAGCGATTTTGACAGGCACTAAGTTGCTAGGGGCTAAATATAATAGCCAGACCCTCTTTCCAGAAGGCTTTGCCTATAAATCCTCTGGGGCGATCGGCCCAAATGCCAATTTGAATGGGGCGCAGCTGAATACAGCCAACTTGCGGAATGCCGATTTGCAAGGTGCAAGCTTGTTGGGGGCATATTTGGGGGGTGCTGATCTAACTCTTGCGAATCTTCAGGGGGCGCGTTTAAGTCAAGCAGACTTGCGGACAGCCTGGTTGGCGGGGGCTTATTTACGTAATACTCGATTGAATGGTGCTAATTTGGCAGGTGCAGATTTGCGGGCAGCAGATATGACTGGCGTTGAGTTCGAGAAGTTAGAGAGCATTGCCGGAGCAGATTTTACCCAGGTGCAGGGGCTAAGTGACGAAATGCGATCGCGCCTCCTTAGTCAGCCTGCACAAGAACTAGATACACCTCATGCTTTAACCCGCCGCACTACACGCGCCAGCTTGGAAAGTGTATCTATTAAGATTTAGTTGCCGTCCAATCTTTCTTCAGCAATGCCAGAAAGGTAGCAATCCCTTTAGAAAATCCTTGAGGATCGGGTAAAACATACTGCGGAAACTCTTCATACGGCCGCCACTGCTCAGACGAATTATGCCGCAGGTATAAGACCCGATCGTCCCCTTCCATTTTCCAGAGCATTTCACCGCCGGTGGGAATTTCAGCCATGTCTTTCTCCTTTCGTGCAAACAAAAATACTCAGTAACAGTTTGCTCTTGACCAATTCTGCCAGTCTAAATATTAAATTCTGTAAACATTAATACAATACGTCTAGACCTTTATGTCGAATTGTTGTCCGAGCGCATGGATACATTATAGGTGTCTCTTACAGAACGAGTAAAAAGTTAAAAGGCAAAAGGTAAAAGGTAAAAGAAAGATTTACGGGACTAAATCTTCCATTGCTGCTCCCACTACTCGGTAATCAGCATCCTGTCTCAGTTCTACTAGGGCTTCCTTGGCTTCGGAGGCATCAAAATGTTTTATGGCATAGGCAACGCGTACCCGGATATATTCAGCCTCAGAATTTTTCAGCATCAGGAGTTGAGACAAAGCAGCCTCAGACTGACGGGAATTGGCCAACCAACCCAGCGCATCTACGGCTGCTTCCTGCACTGCGGCATCTTCCCCTTGTAGTCCCAAAGCACAAACCTCCAGCACTTCTTCAGGGCAGTCCATTTCTACAAGGGCTGCTAGAATGCTGCGACGCACCAACCAGTGATCATCTCGCAAAAATGTCTGCACTAAATGAGAGGCAGAAACCCTGCCAAATAAGGATAGGGAGTTAGAAGCTTCTGCCCGCACATTGGGCGTGTTATCAAACTTCATAATTTGCAGCAGGGCAGCAAAGGATTCAGACGTTTTTTGCTTGCCCAACTCCCTAGCAACGAATGTTCGCACCAGAAACTCTGGGTCTTGGATATGGCGGGTCAGTAAAGGAACAGCGACATCGGTGGGATAATCTTGGAGGGCAGAGATTGCTTTGAGGCGGTATTGAAAATCCGCGTCTTGCAATTTGGTTTCGATTTCGTGGAGTTCCATAGCAACGAACAGTAGATGATTTCTTATACTTTAGTCTGAAGCGGATGTCTCATATCCAGCGATCGCCCCAAAACATGGGAAAATATATTTTGTCTCATGGCCTTGATTTCGGAGCAAAGCAACGTGACGAAGCCAACTCTAAGTGCAGCCGTTCAAGAATTGATCCAGAAAGCTCGGATTGTCAGTTTTGCTACCTGGCAGAGTACCCATTCACTGGCAATAATTCAGCGATTCCAGGCGGCAGATGATGAGGGACGCTACCTCACAGATGAAGATTTACAGCAAATTCAGCAGCTTGTGCCATCAACTACAGCAGTCATTGCAGTTACTAGGGAACTACGCGATCGCGTCAATGAAATTGTAGATGAAGCCAGAACCCAGGTATTGGCAACATTCCCTAACATCACTCAACCCGGTGGCGGACTCTACCCAGCCGCTAGGGCAGATGCCTGCTGGCGTGATTTTTGGCACTTCCTGCGCTGTATTACCTATGGCATCGCTGGACAGCATACTGACTACACCAGCACGGAAGGATTGCACTATATGCAACTGCTGTATCAAGAGTTGCAAGTGCCGTTAGATGCAATGGTGGTAGGACTAGAAGGCATTAAGACTGCCAGTTTAAAGCGAGTTGAACCAGACCAACAAGCCCAGATAGCCCCCTATTTCGATCATTTGATTGAGCAATTAAAGCGATTTTAATATGGTTAATATCAAACTATTTCTTTATAATCAGGTTTTTCAAAAAGTCAACCCCAAGATATTTATTTTTATAAAAATCATATCTATAGTGGTTACGACTGGAGCAATTCTCTTAGAATTATGGAATGATTATCTGCTAATAAATAACCAGCAAATTTTAAATCATTTAAATATAATTCTTTGGATAGGGCGAATTGTTATCACAACCCATTTTTTAGAAGCAGTAATAGCAACTACTTATGCACCTGCCAAAAACAGGACACCATTACATTATGGTATTTATACTTTTTTTGTAGGCACAATTGGTTTGTTAGAACTATTTAATCAGGAAGAGTTGTCCTAAGTTGACATTTTTACTAATGTTAGCTCGCTAAATCTTCACGAAATACTATCACCGTCACACAGGAAATCGAAAACGTCCTCAGCGATGCGATCGCACTTGCTCATTGACGTAGCCAGCAAAATTGAATCAATTATTTTGCCTTGTTAATTATTGCTTGGTTGGGTTTCTAAAAGCTTGTCGTTTTTCTGAGATGGTACTTTTGCTGGTTGGCTATCAGTCGATGAATTTTGTTTAACTTCCACAGTTGGCACTACCACAGAAGAAGAATCGGGATTTTTAGACTCCGTAGGTGGTGCGCTTGGTAGTATCACAGGTTTAGGCTGTTTATCAACTGGGGACGGGGTAGAATTCTGGCTACTAGGGGGTGGGGAATTTTCTGAAGAGTTGGCGGGGTTAGCTTTGCGCGAGGAACGAATTTCCCGCAGCGTCTCTACTAGGGATGGTGAAGCATCAGTATTAGATGAGGGAGAAGATTTTTCAGAATTGACGCTTGGTGATTCTCCAATGTTGGGTTGTGGTGATTGTTCTGTAGCACTGCTGTTGGTATTTGCAGGTTCAGTCTGTTGTTCAGGTAAGTTACGTCTGCGTCGTCTAAAGTTGGCAGTGGGTGTAGTTTCGCCAGAATCAACAGTGGAAGATTTGCGGATATTGTTGTTTTCTTGTGGGGTAGTGTTTTTACCCCCTAATTCTAGTGGGCGTTCTTCAAACAATGGTTTGGAAGGTGACTTGGGTTGAGAATCAGAAAACATATTGGTGATGCCAAAACCTGCGGTAGCAGCAACTAAAGCTACACTAACACCCAAGAAAACCTTAGAAGTCGCTAGCTTCTGAACCATGATGGCGATGTTTTTTAATGGCGAGGTTTTCTTCACACTACTGAAAATATTGCCGTTAGCCGCATTTTCGAGATTGTGAACAGATAAATTAATAGTAGGGACTGCATAGGTGGGTATAACTTGCGGGGCAACGTTTATACCACTTCCTGGTAGTAGTTGCAGCCACTCAGCAACGGTGGCGGGACGAAAGCGAGATTCTACAGCCATTCCACGCATGACGGCTTGATTGACAGATGCACTGAGATGGGGTTGCAGTTCGCGGGGGGCTGGCATTTGTTCGCGATCGCGTAATAATGCTGGTAAGGGTACTTGTCCTGTTAATAAGGCATACAAAGTAGCTGCCAAACCATAAACATCTGTAGCGGGTGTACGCATCGCTTGGGTTAAATACTGCTCAATAGGGGAATAGCCTTCAGATACTATCCCTGTGTGAGTTTGCCTCACGCCATTATTAAATTCACGGGCAATGCCAAAATCAATTAGGACGACTTCCTGAGTGCCTTGACGAAGAATAATGTTATCTGGTTTAACATCTCGATGCAGTAAGCCATTGCTGTGAACTACCTGCAATGCTGCGCCGATTTGTCGGATGTAATGAATAGCTGTGGCTTCAGGTAAGGGTATTCCTGGCAAGATAAACGCATCTCCCAAGGTTTCCCCACGAATATATTCCATCACCATATAAGGGAGTCCGTCTTCCACAAAAAAGTCGCTGACTCTGACAATATTGGGATGAACGCAAGTAGCTAACCTTCGGGCTTCATCTTGGAATTGTTGCTCGAACTTCGCAAACTCAGAATGTTGTCGCAGTTTTTCGTTAATTGTTTTCATCACTACCTCCTGTTCTAAGTAGTGATGAGTAGCTTTAAACGTGATGCCAAAGCCACCGCGTCCAATTTCTTGGATAAGGGTGTATTTCCCACCCTGCAAAATTTTACCTGCTACCATAAAGAGCCTGCGTCCTGAGTCCTGATTCCACGATGAGAATACGGTACTATTTTCTGGTTGTCGGGAGAGAGCCAAATCAAAAGCCTGTCCATATTGATTGTATTAGTTAACTAGCTCAAAGTTCTGCTGCAATCAGGACAATTGATTTTTTGTATCTCCCGTCTTAGTCAAACCCTTCTGTGGTTGACTATAGTTTTTTCTTCTCAATAATACAGTAGGCGGAAAATAATGCCCATCTAAAATAATATTTCCCAGAGTATATAAAGATTTAGTAAATCAAGTAGCAGGGCAACAATTACTTTAATACGTCGATTGGAACTGATTTGACGACGGGAAACTAATAAACGCACCAGTAACCATAGAGAGTAAATTTGAATGGGTAGGAAGAGTAAAATTAGACCAATTACAGATGTGCGAAATGCTCTATCTGCGGTTTCATCTGCCCAAGATATTTTTTCGATATCATCATCAGCTTCATCATTTTGCAGCCATTCGTCTGCTGAGTCTTCTATCTCGAACTCAGAAGATACTAAAACTTTTTTGGCTTGTTCTAAATCTGTTTGATTAACTTGTAATTTAATCCAGCCAACTGCTACTGTTAGATGCCATGCCATGTTAACGGTAGACTCATTAGCTAAGTAGCATTGAATGCCTTGTGATTCTAATAGCTGCTTGGCTAAATTAGCATCAATATAGTTACTAAAAGTGGATACTGTGACAAAATTATTAACCATGCCGTTTTGTGTAATATATTGAATACAGCAAGATTTATTTGTTCTGGAATTGCAGTATAGGTGTAAATCAGGAATTATAAGTTATCTCGAAATAAATTATAATAAAGCTATGTAAATACCGTAGAGAAAAGTAGCAAAGATATTTAACTGATTGATATTGGCAAGCGATCGCTCTAGTTTTGAGTGAAAACCCCGATTCTTCTCCACAACCGGGGTAATTTTATTAACGTCCTAGCATTTTATCGCGCAGTTGCTTGATGCGATCGCGCAATTTTGCCGCCTCTTCAAACTCTAGGTTTTTCGCTGCGGCTTTCATCTGTGTTTCCAGTTGGGTAATCAATTCAGGAATCTGCTCTAATGGCAATTCACTTAAATTTTCTTCTACAACTTTAAAATCTCCTGCATTCAATCTTCTAGAAATATCTAAGAAAGATAAAATCGCATTACCCGATCTTTTTACAATTGGTTGCGGTGTAATTCCGTGCATTCGGTTATGTGCCATTTGGATTCCCCGCCGTCTATCAGTTTCTTCAATAGCTTTCACCATGCTGTTGGTGAAATTATCAGCGTATAAAATCGCTTGTCCTCGGATGTGACGCGCGGCTCTCCCGATAGTTTGAATTAAAGAACGTTCGGCTCGTAAAAATCCTTCTTTATCGGCATCCATAATTACCACTAAGGAAACTTCTGGTAAATCTAAACCTTCCCGCAGTAAGTTTACACCTACCAAAACATCAAATTTACCCTCTCGCAAATCTTCTAAAATTTCAATGCGCTGAATGGAATTAATCTCTGAGTGTAAATAACGCACCCGAATGCTGTGTTCTTGCAGATACTCGGTTAAGTCTTCCGCCATGCGTTTAGTTAAAGTGGTAATCAATACCCGTTCTTGGCGATCAATTCTATCTTTAATTTCTCCCAACAAATCATCAATTTGTCCGTCTGTGGGACGCACAAAAATCTCTGGATCAATTACACCAGTAGGTCTAATTACTTGCTCAACTATCCTATCTTCAGAAATTTCTAATTCCCAATTCCCTGGAGTAGCGGAAACGAAAATACATTGATTGACTTTCGTCCAAAATTCCTCTGCTTTTAAAGGACGGTTATCAGCCGCACTAGGTAGTCTAAAACCATGTTCAATTAAAACTTTCTTTCTCGCTTGGTCGCCGTTATACATAGCGCGAATTTGCGGTACAGTAACGTGAGATTCATCAATTACTAACAGCCAATCTTTAGGAAAATAATCAATTAAACATTCTGGCGGTTCTCCGGCTTGTCTTCCTGCTAGGTGACGGGAATAGTTTTCTACACCGTTACAGTAACCAACTTCACGCAACATTTCTAAGTCATAACGTGTACGCTGGTCTATGCGTTGCGCTTCTACTAACTTACCAGCTGCTTCTAGTCCTGTTTTTTGTTGTTTTAATTCAGCCGCAATGTCTTCACAGGCGACGTCTAAACGCTCCTCTGGGGTAACAAAGTGACGCGCTGGGTAAATATTCACAGCTTGTAAACTATTGATAATTTCACCCGTTACGGGGTCAATATAGCGAATTGCGTCAATTTCATCGCCAAAGAATTCCACCCGAATAATCCTATCTTCGTAGGCGGGGCCAATTTCTAAGACATCACCCCGGACACGGAAACGTCCCCGTCCCATTTCGATATCGTTACGACTGTACTGTACTGAAGTTAAATCCCGCAAAATCTGGCGTTGATTTACTTCCATCCCAATTTGTAAGGGTATAGCCGCTTTCAGGTATTCGGCGGGGATACCCAAACCATAGATACAGCTAATTGATGCTACAACAATTACATCACGCCGTTCAAATAGCGATCGCGTCGCTGAGTGACGTAGCATATCAATCTCATCATTAATCGCCGCCGTTTTCTCAATGTAGGTGTCGGTAACAGGAATATACGCCTCTGGCTGATAGTAGTCGTAGTAACTGACAAAATATTCAACAGCGTTATTGGGGAAGAACTCCCGCAACTCATTACAAAGTTGTGCAGCTAGGGTTTTATTGTGCGCCAAAACTAAAGTCGGCTTACCCACCTTCTCAATTACTGCTGCTATGGAAAATGTTTTACCTGTTCCCGTCGCCCCTAGTAAGGTTTGGTAACGGTTATTCGCTTCTATACTAGCAACTAACTGTGCGATCGCTTGTGGTTGATCACCAGTCGGACTAAAGGGAGCTTGCAGACCAAATTCTGTCATACATTTGTACTAAGAAATACCCTATCTCATAGTAGCGTTAGGGAGTGCTGAGTGCTGAGTGCTGAGTGCTGAGTAATGAGTAATGAGTAATGAGTGATGAGTGATGAGTAGTGAGTGATGAGTAGTGAGTGCTGAGTGGCCATTGTATTTTTCTCCCCCTGCTTCCCCTGCTTTCTTTTCCTCAGTCCCTTTTCAATTCAGTAATCTTACTTTGCAAAAATTCTTAATTTAAATTTACTTATATCTCAGTTTTGAAGATACTTATATCTATGCAAGGTTGTTTAAGGTTAAACTCTGTTATATAGGAAATATTTTAAGTTTTCCTTAAATATTGTAAAGTTCAGTTACGAAACCAGAGGTGTCTAGTTATGACCATCAGCACTAATGGCAAAACAGTCAGCCCTCGGCAAAGACGTGCCAAACTTAAAGGAGAAACAACGGTGGAAGTCGAAAATAACCAAGGTCATAGCTCGAATCAAGAACAAGTCGAAAAAGGTGCTAATTTACCAGTGCAGTTAGAAAAATCGAATAAACAAGAAGTGGTAGGAACGTTAGCCGTTGCTGGAGAGCGTCCTATTACTAGTAGTGATTTAGAAGTTGCTCATACATTTTCCAGTGCTGGAATACGTCCTATTGGTGTAAGTCATTTGGAAGTAGTTGAGACAATAAATATAATGGGAATCCGTCCCATTGGTGCTAATACGTTCCAAGTTATGGACAGTATTAACTTGTCAGGAATTCGTCCAATTTCTTCTAGTGCGCTAGTTATTTCTAGCAACTATTCTGTAATGGGTAATCGTCCAGTTGCTCCCAACGAGACAGATGATTCTGATAGTCTGATGGGTTTTATAGATTAGAGAAACAAAGAATCGAATCAATTTTAATAAATCCATTATTAACCCAGTTGCTGATAGTGACTGGGTTTTTGATTGAGAAAATATATATAGGTATCCGGTTTGATTTCCGTTGGCGTAGCCTGCGGTTGCGCTTAAAAATCTAAGATAGAAGGTTGGGTTAAACGCAGCGCAACCCAACATGGACTCGGAAACTCAACATAGATATTGGTGTTAGGTTGACGTCAGGAAACCCAAGCTAGATTTTTTGCAACATCAAGAAATTAATTTATTGTTAGGATAAAAAGCTGATGCAATATATAGGAAAAGCTAGTTTTTCAATTTTCATTTTTATCACAGAATAGATAGAAAAGCTATATATGTTTGTTGGTTTTATGTCTTTGTGTATAGGTCAACAATATATCCTGTGGAGGAAGTTAGCAGAAATTTATAAAGTTAGATTGTATAGAGTGATAACCAAATAAATTCAAAGTTAATTTATTGCTTTGAAGCTAATCATTCATAAATTTAGGAGTGCAAAATGAGTTTAGAAGAAAGAGCGAAAGCTACAGGTAAAAATATTGAAGGGAAAGCTCAAGAAGCACTCGGAAATGTGACTGGTGATCCTGAAGATCAAGCTGAGGGCAAAGCCAAGCAAGCCGAAAGTCAAGTACGTCACGGTGTCGAAGATGTCAAAGATAACGTGAAGAAGAAGCTTGATTAACTCTAGTTTGTTTTAAGTATTTGAAGGCTTTTCCGGGTGGAGATATAGCATTGACTGTAGGGATATGTATATCATATCTCTACCTTCCTACACTGGTTTTGAGCATATAATTCATATTTAAATAAATAAAAATTCAAAATTTTAGAAAATTGTCTAGTAAAGATTTTAATGGGAGGAAAAAATATGATTCTGCTACAGCAGAGTCGCAAATTTTTGACGACTTTTGTTTTAATTTTGGTGTTGATGATAGTTACGGCTTGCGGTGGCGGAACAATAACGCAAAGTGACCGTATTACCTCACCTCCAGCCATTGGTAGAGATATAACTTATTCAGAGTTAGAGAGAGGTAACACCCCATCAGGACAAAGTTTTGGTAACTGGGTTGTACAAACATCTAGGGGATTAGTCCAAGATGCTTATGTACGTGATAACAACAAACTAGGCGTTGTGATTTCTCCTCAAGTCCGTCCTAACGAAGTGAAACCTTTAGCCAAATCTTTAGCACAAGGTTTTCGGAAGAATTTCCCCAATCAAAATTTAACTGTTCTGATTTACGGGCCTGACAAAAAGCTAATTGTAACTGCCAAATACGATACTCAAACCAATCAGATTCAGTATACCTAAGAAGGGAATAGGTGACAGGCGACAGGTGACAGTATTTAATTTTGAATTTTGAATTGATTAGTCCCCATTTTCCCAAGGAGATCAGAAAAGTGACCAGCAGTGAAGAATACAGACGGCAAATCATGAAGGATTTAGCTGGAGGAAATATTGAATCTCTAGATGATGTAAGTAGTGATTCTGGGACTCAATACGAAACCTTTGATGATTTTGCTCAACGAACAACACCAGATCAACGTCGTAGTTTGTTCAATCGTTCCTTGCAACCAGAACGGATTCCCCCCAGTCAAATGGAGCCCGAATTGCAAAAAGCGATCGCCCAAATTAAACCCAACGAACGGGATGATGTCGCACGCGCCTTTTTCAAACATTTCAAGCAAAGAGGTTTAGACGACCGCCACCTAGAACAGCAATTAGGTCTTTCCACACACCACGCCAGCCGGATGAATGCGGATGATGTCAGTCGGCTTGCATCCTTCGCATATCACAATCACCCTGACATTTTCCGCGAAGTTCTAGCCGAACAGCCAGGGATTATCAAGTTCCTCAGCAATCCTGTAGTTGCAGGGATTATCGGTATAGCAGCCGCCAAGTGGTTGGGTAGCCGCAAATAAAGAGTGCGAAGTTCTGTTAGCCGTAGCGAGACTTTGAGCAGAGTGGTGAGTGCTGAGTCGAAAGACCTCCGACACTCATTACTCACCATTTATTACTTATTACTCAGCACTCAGCACTCACCACTCAGCACTCATTACTACGTTCTGGGTTTGCAACAATTAATCAGTGGTTGATTAGCTATTTCCTCTAAGCCAACTGAATGAAGTAAAGTTGTCCACTTTGCTAGTAAAGATTCATTTTTGGGATTAGTAAGGCGTAATTCTGCCAAACTTGCAATAGCATCATACCAAACACCATTTGTGGCATAAAGCGTTACTTTCTGTTGGAGTTCTGCTTGTTTTAGTTGTTCTGTTAATGTTGAATTTTGGTTAACCCGTTGCACCCAACCCTCTGCATAATCCAGTTTCAGAGGTTGTTTTTGGTTGCATTGAACCCGTACCTTAAAAAACCAGTGATACATTGTACCTACCTGCAATGAGGCTGCACCTGGGGGTAAATGAACGCTCATAATTCCTGGTGATTCTGGTGGTGTCAGATATGTGCGGTATACAGTTTTACTTTTATTCTGAGTTTGTTCTTGCAAAACAAACTCTATATTGGCGATAGATGAAGCATTGTAGGGAACAAAAAAGAAAAAATCAGGATTTTCAGCGTTTGTTAACCCCCAAACTTGAGTTATGGGAACAACAGCTTGCTGACCTTGGTTAATAGTCTGTTGGTAGGTTGGGACTAAGGCTGTTACTGTTTGACTCCCTGCATCGCATCCACGGCTTGCAGCCCCACTTCTAGAACCGGCTGCACTACGGTCTGGTGGTGGCGGTGGTGGGATAAATTTGACTGAAGCAAGATGATGATTAACTGGTAAAGCCTGAAGTTTTAGAGGGTAGGATATATTACTAGTCAATAGTATCCCCAAGGCTATAGTTAATTGAAGGATTTTCATAATTTGTGGTCAAGCAAAAATATATTTTTATGATTGTTTGATAGGCTTGATGACGGTCATGACAATGACAGCACTACCTCCTAAAGCGATCGCCGCAGGTACAAAAGGAATCCAAGAACTGTATAGTATTAATAATATCAAGCAAAACCCGTACAAACTCAGAAATACCCCCCCAACTGCCCAGCTTAAATAAGTGGGTTGTCGCAGATATGCAGCAAGTACGCCTCCAATAACAGCCCAAACCCAAACCCAAAACACTTCACCCAAGAGATTCCAAGTCCTTAGCAGAGGCCGCCCATCCAAAGCTGCACTCAACAAATGACTCACCATCTGTGCTTGTAAACAAACTCCGGCGATTTCCTGTGACTGACCTTTTGCTGAAGCGTAGGGAGTCAATGAATAATCTCGAAAACTTTCGGCTGTTGTGCCAATTAAAACTATTTTGTCTTTAACTGCATCTGCTTGTAGTTTACTAGTTAATGCTTCTTGTAAAGTGATGCGGGGGGCGATCGCTTCTAAGTTAGGAAAGGAGCGATAATTGAGTAAAATTTGGTGTCCTAACGCGTCAATCCCTTGGTAGCCTCCGGTATGAGCCTCAATAGGTTTTAAAGTTAGCTTACCTAATTGCCATGCTCCATCAGAGGTAAATTGTAACTGAATTCCTTCAGTATATAAATAACGTAGAGCCAACTGCACATTTAAAGCATAAGATGCAGTACAGGGAGATGAGGGAGGGGGAGTTAAAGCCAAGAGATGACGACGTACCACATTATCCGCATCAATGACAATATCACTAAAGCCGAGAGAGTCGGGAGAAACTTCTGGCGGTGGTTTGATACCTGGTTTGCTAGTTTGGGGGTTACTAACTTGACATACTCCCACAAAGCGATCGCTATTTTTCATGCGTTCCGCCAACTTTGGATAAGCTGGCTGTACAGCATAGTCTCGGTATATATCCAAACCAATCACTCGTGGTTTATACGCCTCTAATTTGGCTAATAACTTATCTAAAGCCTCGTCAGACAGAGACCCCCGCCTATTGGAAGACTGAGCTTGTACATCTTCTTCTGTAATTTCAATTACCAGTATGCGAGAATCTGGTTTTTCCTGGGGACGCAAACGCAGCATATGGTCAAACGCCATTAACTCCCAAGATTGCAGTAAACCAAAATACCTTACTCCCATTAATAATACTGTTGTGACTATGCTGACAAGCATGACCCCAGAAAAAGCTTGTCGTAGTTTGATACCTCTCCTAGTTGGGGTTTTGGCTACAGATGTTATTTGCTGACTATTCTGGCTGACGTGTAATTCTCGCCATAATAAAGGCATCGTTGCCGGATTTTGATAAATTACAGGCAACCAAGTAGCACAGGGAAATTGCGTTTCTAGTCCTTGCAACCGTTCTCGCGCTTCTCTGACTGCTATGTATAAAGATTCACCATGAGCAAAAGCTTCTAAAAAATACTTCAGAAATTCTTGCGCCACCCTATCAGGAACTGGTTCGCGCATGACGATGATTTGGGGTATATGCAAATCTGCAAACTCCCGCGCCAAACCCAAACCATCACAGGAGTTAAAAATTGCTAAATGCAAACCCCGTTCCACTGCTTTTCGCAAACCGTACTTTAATTGAGTAATTGTCAAGCTTTCCGTTTGATTAATATCAATTTTCCCTTGATTACCGCTTCCATCAGTAGCACTATGTCCCGCGAAAAACAAAATCTGCCAGTCTTGTTCCCATAGCTGGTCAGTCAGGTCTTTACCTGATGGCTCAACTAGGAAAGTAGTATTGGCATGAGGCAATTCTTTCAACAACTGACTGTCTGTTTGGATATCAATCCCCTGACTATTACCCAAAATTGCTAAAACTTTCACCTGTGATTTAGGCGGTGAGTTGTGGCTAACTTGTTCATAACTAGGCGCACTCAGAGCAACTTCGGCATTGGGATAGCGTTCTAATAAATCCCACAAATGCCAAGGGAGTTTTTGCAATCTTAGGTCATTGGTTTGTAGTAGTACGCGGATATGGTCTTCCGGTACAAGCTTTTCCAGCCATTTTTCACGGATAGGACGAAAACTATGGGATGATAGCCAAGTATTTAAGTAAAACCTTAAATTATCCGCCGCTTTTTCGCAATCTTCTAAGGAAAGGGTTTGTTTTGATTGCTTAGGAATACCGATAGGACGACCAGAAAATTTAAGTTGACAATAAATAGACTGCCATTGATGGTAACAAAGGGGAATTTCTGGGTTTGGTGGTAGTTCACCAATAATTTCTACAATTGGGCGCACATTTTCATCACCAATCTGCAATGTGACGGAAAATCCCGCCTCAAAACTTCCTGTGCCTAACTTTAAAACTACTAACTTACCCAACGTCAGTACCCCAGATATGGCGATGTAACTTACTTTAGTACGAAAGGTTACACTACTGTGTACGACTGTTGTCTGGGTATATGCAGTAAATGAGTCGTCAACGTGCTTCTAACCAAGATTGCAAATCAGCAACACTGGTAAAATCTAACAGTGCTTCACTCAAATCTTCGAGGACAGGCAAAGGTAAACTAGAAATTAGCGATCGCGTTTCTGGAGAAAGTTCACCAAATCGCTTCGTTAGCAGTCGGATAATTATATTAACAGTTGCTTCCTCACGACCTTCCTCACGACCTTCTTCACGACCTTCCTCACGACCTTCTTCCTTAATTTCTCGGTAAACACGCGTTTCCTTGAGTGTTATTCCCAGCATTGTTTCTACCTCCGTTCTACTTAATTGCTCAAACTTGTACACCATAATTGTCATGATCATTTCTATTATGGCGTGACTCTTAGGTGATGAGATTTCCTGACGAGTTCTACTTAACAAATACCTTGCTGCTTCTGGTGCTTGTTCTTCCTGTACCGTAGTTAATACCATCAGTGCTACCCAAACAGGTAAGGTGCGAATATCCCCCAATTCATCCAAATAAACTCGATGTAATTGTCCGCCATTCAGAAATGAGCGATGGGGATGAATATCACTTTGTTCGAGACTGCGTGATGGGAAAATAATCACGGCTTGCCAATCGCTAAATCTGTCACGGTTGCGATAGAAATACAGTGAAGACTCAGCTAATACCCGTTCATATAGCCGTTCATCTTTTTGAAACTGAACTTCACAGAAATACACCACTCCTGCACCTGCGTTTTCTGGTGGGAGAAATACGCCGTCAATTTCAAACTTCGGTTCTTTGACTGCTACTGAATCAAATCGATAAGCATCAGCATTTATTGGTGGATTTGTCAACAATTCAAATAATAGGTTGGGATATTGTTGAAATAGTTTGTAAAAAATTGAGTCTCGCCGCATAAATAATTCAGATTGTACTGAGGAGCAACCGCACTGGTGGCGTTACCACTCGCCATCAATGAAAGAAAAACTCTTGTTTCCTCTTTACTGTTACCTGTCACCTATGTTTCTCAGGAGCAAGTACCACTAGATACAGACAAACCACGAGGAGTAGTATTCGGTACTTGAGCTACTAGAGATACATTACCGTTTTTATCGACAATCCAGCCTTGCGCCTCGACTATTTTCGCTGGGGAAGATGGCAGACTTTCATTGATTACATTACTATTTTTATCAGCATCGACTGTATCTAATGTTATCCATCGTGCTGTAGATACATCACCTTGAAACGGTTCTATCGGACTGCGGGCAATTCCTCCCCTTCCTGTGACCGTAAAGGAACTACGCCTAGCAGCATTACCGGGGTTACAACTAGAGACAATTTGTTGTGACGCATCCGTGAGATTATTAGGTAACTGTACCAAACCGCGACTAGGATCTATATCGGGTGTATTAATTGTGACTGTACCTGTTAAGCCAAATTGGGAACTAGCATCAATATCGTTAGTATTATTAGGCGGAGTTGATGGGCGTTGTTCCAGATTAAAAATACTCCGAGCATTAATGTTAATATTGCCACCTCGCCCTTGAAAAGCATTAGCAGTAATATCGCTATTTTCATTAGGAACGGCAACGATAAAGCCACTATCAATCAAGATGTTGCCACCATCTCCACCAGCCTGATCAATGCCTGCGGTAGTGGAAATTTGACTGTTGCGGCGTAAAAGCAAGATATCGGCAATTTTGAGCGTCATATTACCGCCCTGACCTGATGTAGTTGTGGCTGAGAGAACGGCTCGATTATCTAACAACAGGTTACGAGCTTCCACTTCTAAATTACCCGCATCTCCTAATCCCTGATTGTTCACACTAATTGTAGCCGCATCTCGCAGCGTTAACTTATCGGTTTCAATCCTCAACTTTCCTGCTGTACCGATACCTTGAGAGCTAGTAAACAAACCGCTAGGAAACTGCTGACCCGACTGATCTCGAAAAAACTGGCGATTGGGAATCTGTGGAACTGTGCCAATTAGTTCAATCGAATCAGTAGCTTTGATAAAAAGATTTCCACCTTGACCGCTACTAAAAGTCCCAGTCCCAACCCCTATTTGCGCTCCGTCTTGGACGATTAATCGAGCCGTGTCAACTCTGATTTCGCCTGCGTCGCCCTCACCAAGAGTATTGGCAAACACAATGGTGGGTTCACCATTGTCAGAGGTGCCGGTTAATTGGATCTCGTCAGCCTCGATGTTAATGTTTCCCCCCTTGCCTGTACCGTTCTCAAAAACGGTAGCTAAAGTTTGTGCGCCTTTGCTAGCGATAAACCTGCCCGTATTCACTGTCACAGTACCACCGTCGCCAGAACCTTGAGTCTGCACTCTCAACCCACTCCCAAAACCTGCTGCCATTACCTCTGAGGCATTTACGAGTATATCGCCTCCATAACCCTGATTAGAAGTAGAGGCAGTTACCCTTGCCCCATTTAGTAGAATTAGGCTTCCTGTGTTAACGAGTATATCGCCTCCATAACCCTGATTAGAAGTAGAGGCAGTTACCCTTGCCCCATCTAGTAGAATTAGGCTTCCTGTGTTAACTATTACAGTACCACCCTCGCCAGTCCCAGAAGTCTGTGCTGCCAAACTGCTGAGAAAATTGCCACTTCGACCAATAACTTCTACTGACTCCCTCGCATTTACAAGCACAACACCCCCGATACCCGCTTTGGTCGTTGTGGAAGTTACCAGCCCCCCATCCTGAAGTATCAACTTCCCTGTCGTGATATCTACTGTACCGCCTTTCCCTGTCCCCTCAGTCTGTGCTGTCAATCTGCTGGGTATTCTGCCAGTTTGATTAATGCCAGTCACTTCCACTAATTCCTTGGCGTTGACGAATATATCGCCTCCATCACCTTGACTAAAAGTTGTGACACTTATCAGTCCTCCATCCCGGAGTATCAACTTCCCTGTTGTAATAACTACTGTACCGCCTTTCCCTGTCCCCTCAGTCTGTGCTGTCAATCTACTGGGTATCCTGACAGTTTGATCAATACCAATCACTTCCACTAATTCCTTGGCGTTGATGAGTACATTTCCTCCATCACCTTGACTAAAAGTTGAGGCACTTACCTCTGCGCCATCCAAGAGTATCAACTTCCCCGTCGTAATATCTACTGTGCCGCCATCACCTGCACTCAGACTGCCAGCAAATAAGCCACTAGAAGTAATTGGCGCAATCCCAATAGCTTCCACTGACTCAGAAGCGTTCACCAGTACACTTCCTCCACGCCCCAGACTAAAAGTTGTGGCACTTACCTGCGCCCCATCTCGGAGTAACAGCCGCTTAGTTGTTACCTTAACTGTGCCGCCATCACCAGTACTGCTCTGGGCAATAGAAAATAAGCCACTGACAAAATTGCCAGTGGCCGTGATTCCTGTCGCTTCAAATAACTCTGAGGCGTTGACAATAATATTTCCACCACGTCCTTGACTAAAAGTGCTAGATGATACTTGCGCCCCATTTTGAAAAACCAATTTCTTGGTGTTAAATTCTACATCACCAGCTTTTCCAAGACCTAATGTTTCAGTGAAAAAGTTACTAGCCTCGCCATTGGGAGCAGTACCACTGGCTTCAATAGACTCAGAAGCTCTGATGCTTAAAGTTCCTCCACTTTCGTCACCCCGTGTCAGAGATAAAATCAATGAACCATCTTGTAGTGCCACTCGCCGGCCTTGTATTTGAATATTACCACCTCTAACACCACTGGTATCAATAGCAGCAGTTTGGGAAAGGAAGATGTCTTGGAAGTTCTGCACACTCTGGTTGCTCAATTCCCACCCTGGATTGGTTGGGGTAAGACCTATTAAACCCTCTCCCTGAACACTCCAAACGGCAACTCGCCCTGATTCAGCTCTCAAACTTCCGCCTTCCAGCACGACTTCACCACCAGCCAGAGCCAAGGTTTGACCAGGGTCAACCTCCAGACCACCAGTACGATTGACCTGAAGTACCCGACCAGTCTCCTGATTCATTATTAGTTCATTACCTTGCCCCTGGACGAGAATTCTGCCTGGATTTTCTCCGTATTGCAAGCCAGTGGGAACATTGAGCGTTAGTAAAGGAGGAGCAGAGGGGTTAGTAGTGCTAAATTCTATACCATCGTTAAATTTAATACTTTGGGCTGTACTGGCTAAAAAAGAACCACGGAGGTCAAGCCTGGCATTAGGGCCAAAAATAATGCCATTGGGATTTATTAAAAATAGATTCGCTCCACCGTTAACACCGAGTGTCCCCAGAATCGTTGATGGGTTAGTTCCAGTGACTCGACTGAAAATGTTTTCAATTCCCCCAGGATTAGCAAACAGGACTCGTTGTCCATCCCCAACACTGAATTCTTGAAAACTGTGAAATAGGCTTGTACCTCTTATAGCTCCCCCATCAACCCGATCAGCAGGAAGACCGTCTATGCTAACATTTGGAGTCAGCAGAGAACTTTCAGGACTTAAGGAGGAATCAGGGGTAATCTGAGCTTTGGCAATATCTCCAGATGCAGTGTATGCTGCACACACTACTAAGAAACTAGCTACCCTAAATCGCCAGCAGGAATTTGACCAGCTTAGACCCATGATTGCCATCCTCAAAAATATTAGGACTTTATTTTTAAACAACTCTGCATTTTTTAAAGAAAAACTAATGGGACAATTGAAATTAAAAGGTTAGGGAGTAGTTTTTAGGAAGATTGTACCTTCTTCTGTTCCTGGGTACAAATCATCCTCGTCCTCTGGTGGTGGAGATTCTGGAATCGTCCCGAACCCCGGAGACCTACCACCGGGAGTACCATCACCATCAGATGTAAGGTCAAGATTACCCCCATTGATTTGTTCTTGCTCACCAAGAGTAAGTTTAGTGAGAAAATCGATATCTTTCAGTTTTTTTAGGTTATTTTTCATGTTTACCTTTTTTGTTGCTTCAGTGTTTTACTAGCAGATGCAGTTTCCGAAAAAATCAGTCTCTTGTATAGCTTTAGCTGGACTTTATTTATCCAAGATTAAGAACTTTGTTTCTTTTATCTAAATTCTGACCTTGTTGAGCAATTTTTGCTCGCCTGAGTTCTTTTCTTTGATAGTTTTAAGTTACTCGAAAGCAGTCTTAGCAAACATCTAATAAATGTCATGACTCAACCATGACATTTGTCATAACTAAGTAAATCGGCGGAAAAACACAACCATGTTAAGAAAAAACTAGGCTCAAACCCTTATGTTTTCGTCAACTTACCCAAGTTTTCGGTCTACTCAAGATAGAAAAGAATTGGCAAAAATAGCAGCTTGGGTGCGATCGCGTAAGTTCAGTCGTGTCAAAATATTAGTAATATGGTTTCTCACAGTTCCTTCTGAAAGGTGGAGATCCTGAGCAATTTCTCGATTACTGTAGCCAGTTGCAATCAGCTGTAAAACTTCCAGTTCCCTGGATGTGAGTTCTGCAAGTTCAGGTGGTTGCTCTTTTGGTGCTTCTGTCCCGGAAGTGGGTACAACACTTAGCATCTTTTCCAAAATTCCGGGGCCAAAGTGAGTATAGCCTTTGTAAATTGAACGGATTGCTTCTGCAAGTTCTTGTGCGGGCGTATCCTTGAGTAAGTAGCCCTTAGCTCCAAAACGTAAGGCCTCAGAGATGTATTGAACATCATCAAATGTTGTTAAAATCAGTATTTTCGTGTCTGGAAACTGCTGACATAACTGTTGGGTAGCTACGACCCCATCCATGACAGGCATACGGATGTCCATCAACACAATATCGGGTTTAGCATCTCCTGCATACAGGCTTTCCATCTGATGAATTGCTTGTTGACCGTTTTCTGCTTCTGCCACTACTTGTAAGTCAGATTGAATCTCTAGTAAGGTTTTCAACCCACGACGCACAATCTCTTGGTCTTCAACAAGCAATACCCGAATCATAAATTAAATCATTCAATAGGTTAGATATTGATAGAAATCCGGTTTGATTACTGAAATCACTCTTAGAGGTAGGGAATAGGGAATAACACAACGGCTTGTGTGCCAAGTTCTTTCAGAAATTTAGATATGACTTTTATATCCACTTTTAGCACTACACAACAGTATATCAGTTACCAGAACCACAGTAAAATTACTAAGGACAATTTTAGATTTTGAAATATAATTTACCCACAAAATAAAAGGCTGGTAATTGTTAGCAATTGTTAGTATTTTTATATTGAAAAATGGCAGTAATCCTACAGCCTGCATTTGGGTTACTGATAATTTCTAAGTCACCACCTAATGCTGTAACCCTCTCTTGCATTCCCCTCAGACCAAATCCCCTAGTATTTTCAGTTACTTGGAAGCCTTTACCATTATCTTGAAGCATGAGTACCGTATGAGAATCTGTACTCTGAATCTGAATGTTAACTGTTGTCGCCTCCGCATACTTACAGATATTAGTCAAGCCTTCTTGTAAAATTCGATAAATAGTTGTATTCACTGGATGGGGCAAGTTTGGTGGGATATGAATGTTGCATTCTGGTAAAATGCCAGTTAGTCGATGAAATTCTTCTGTCAGGCTAGCGATCGCAGTTGCTAAAAGTTGACTTTGTAGGGGTTCTGACCTGATTAACCCCACAGATTCACGTACTGCTTTTAACGCTTGTGACCCCAGTTGTTTCGCTTCTAACAAACATTCATAAGCTTTGGTAGAGTTATCTGGCCACAAAGCCATAGCTGCTTCCAGTTGAATGTTCAGTGCTACCAACGAATGCCCTAGAGAATCGTGAATATCACGGGCAATGCGATGGCGTTCTTCTATAGTTGCCATTTCCTGAAGTCGCAGATTAAGTTCTCGTTCTTGTTCTAAAGCTTTAAGTAAGTCTGCTTCTGCTTGCTGCAACCGGGAATTTTGCACTTGTAGTTGAGCTTGCAATCTCCGACTTGTCAGTTGCGTTTCCATCCGCACAAAGACTTCTTCCAACTGAAAAGGCTTACTAATATAATCAACACCTCCAACTGAGAAGGCTTTGACTTTATCAAATGTTTCATTTAAAGCACTGATAAAAATTACCGGAATTTCACAGGTGCGAGAGTCTGCTTTTAACTGCTGGCAAACTTCATAGCCATTTAATCCTGGCATGGTGATATCTAATAAAATTAAATCGGGCGGTTGAGCCTGAGATCCTATTAATGCTGTTGCCCCATTGGTGACACACCGCACCTCATACCCTTGATTAGTCAGCATTTTCGATAAGAGGCGCAGGTTATCCAAGGTGTCATCAACTATGAGAATATCTCCCTTGTGTAAGTGACTAGCATCCATAAAATTTAGCTCGAATTAAACTCAAGAAATTATCATGATTAATTGTGAAAAATTTCAAGAAAACTATACATTTTTTTATGTGATAAATAAAGATTAACTAATTTCTTGCCCCAGTTACTTTATTGCAAACTTGTCAACACAGATATCTAACTTTTCACGGTATCTGGAAAACCTCTCTCTAAATCTCTCTCCTGCGAGGCGAGAGACTTTGAATTGCTGATTTGGAAGTTATATTTTCCGTGGACTTTTCCACATGACGTGAAAAGTCAGCACAGATATAACCCTTAATATTATGTTAATTCAGTTATAAGGAGCTTTCCCGCATAATAATTCTAAATTTCTGTATTTCTGTGCAATAAATTTGCATAAAATGAGATATAAAGACGTATATGATTTAAAGTTATCGTTTAATTCTCAAGCAATATCATTTAATCATCAAAGCCTAGTTATGAAAAATTTCCAGCAAATGCAGTTAGAAACTGAACTGCCAGTAGTTATTACTGACCAAGAAGGATTTATTACTTATATAAACGAGGCTTTCAAAACTGTTTATGGTTGGACTGCTGAAGAAATCCTTGGGTTTCCTTTAGAAGTTATTATTCCGCAAAGCCTCCATGATTCTCACCGACTGAGTTTTTCCCGCTTCGTGATGACTGAAAAAGCGAAAGTTCTCAATCATCCTCTTTTACTCAAAACTGTAACTAAGGAGGGGATAGAAGTAGAAAGCGAACATTTCATTACAGCAGAGAAACAAGGAGGAATTTGGTTTTTTGCAGCAACAATTTCTCCATTATAAAAAGTAATATTCTTTTAAATTAGGTTATTTTTATGGATAAAGACCCTGCCCTTCAGTTAAATCTGCTGCGTTCAACTTTAGGCAAAATGGAAGTAGCATTAGGAGCTATTGATGATGCAATTGTTTGGACTGGTGAGGACACCAAGGTGCAATGGTGTAACACCGTCTTCGATCGCTTAATTGGTAGACCTCATATTACAATTTTGGGTAGATCACTAATTCAATTACTACCACTAAAACAGCAGGGTCAAGTAATTACTAATGAAGAACATCCGGTGCTAATAGCACTACAAGACCAATTAAAAGCAACAGAATATGAGTTTGAACAATCTCAGGAAACGCTAATTTTGGAAATTTCAGGCAGCTATATCGAACTTGTTGAAAGAGAAAAATGTGCTGTTTTGGCAATTCGTGATATTACCGCTCGTAAACAAACAGAAGCAGCACTCCAACAGGCTAAAGAAGCAGCAGATGTAGCCAATATTGCTAAAAGTCAGTTTTTAGCAAACATGAGTCATGAATTACGAACTCCCCTCAATATTATTTTGGGTTTTACCCAATTACTGACTAGATATGGTTCTCTTGATAACCAACAGCAAGAGTATTTAGATACTATTGCCCGCAGTGGTGAACATCTGTTGAAATTAATTGACGATGTTCTAGAAATGTCCAAAATAGAAGCTGGTAAAACCACATTGAATCAAACTGGTTTTGATTTAAAATATCTTTTGGAAACACTGTACCAGATGTTAAGTTTAAAATCTCAATCGAAAGGATTACAGTTAATATTTAAACTTGCTCCAGAATTACCCCAATATATTTGCGCTGATGAAAGTAAACTGCGCCAAGTTTTAATTAATTTATTAGGTAATGCCATCAAATTTACCCAAACAGGTAGTGTGACTCTGCGCGTCTGCCAAGATACAGAAGAAATAGACGCAGGGATACGCCTATTATTTGAAATTGAAGATACTGGATCTGGTATTGAATTAATGGACATGAAAAGGTTATTTGAACCTTTTGTCCAAACTCAAACAGGTCAAAATTCTCAAGAGGGAACTGGATTAGGTTTACCCATTAGTCAAAAATTTGTCCGACTCATGGGGGGAGAGATAACTGCTAACAGTCAGGTAGGAGTGGGAACAATTTTTAAGTTCGATATCCACACCCAACAAGTTCGATCTGATGAAGTGGAGACAGCAAAATTTAGCCAGCAAGTCATTGCTTTGGCAGCCGGACAGCCAAAATATCGGATTCTGGTAGCAGAAGATAAACCAGAAATTCGCCAGATCATGATTAAGTTGCTGCAACCAGTTGGCTTTGATGTGCGGGAAGTCAATAATGGAGAAGAAGCGATCGCCATTTGTAAAAGTTGGTGTCCTGACTTAGTGTGGATGGATATGCGAATGCCTGTAATGGATGGGTATGAGGCAACTAAACGCATTAAGACAGCGATTGATTCGCCGCCAGTCGTCATTGCTTTAACTGGTAGTGCATTTGAAGAAGACCGGATTGTTGCTTTATCTACAGGTTGTGATGATTTTGTCCGTAAGCCATTTCGAGTTGAAGTGATTTTTAACAAGATGGCAGAACATTTGGGTGTGAAATATATATATGCAAATGCACAAACTACGCAGCCACAATCGGCAGAGATTCCTGTAAATGAATTAAGTGATGCAATGCTCCAAATGCCTGCTGAATGGATAGAACAATTACATCAAGCAGCAAGGCGAGTCAATTCTAAGCACATTCTCCAACTGATTGCAGAAATTCCATCATCCCAGGCTGGTTTAGCTAAAACGCTAACAAACCTCGTCAATGATTTTTGTTTTGAAGAGATTATCAATTTAACTGAGAATCGTTGACTGTTGATTGTTGACCGTTGACTATTGATTGTTGACCGTTGATTATTGATTGTTGACCGTTGATTATTGATTGTTGACCGTTGACTGTTGATTGTTGACCGTTGATTATTGATTGTTGACCGTTGACTGTTGATTGTTGACCGTTGATTATTGATTGTTGACCGTTGATTATTGATTGTTGACTGTGAACAATCGCAATTAATGATCACAATAGAATATTTTTTATTTCTTTAAGTCGTTCACTGAAGACAATATTACCAGTCTGCAATTAACCTGGCTTTTCTGAGCAAGAATTTTAAGACTGTCTCTTTGCGGGAAATAATATCGGCTCGTCCTTCCATTCCCGGTTGAATATTACATTGATGGTTGCTTCTACCAAATGAAAAGCTTTCTGGGAGTATCATCACCTCATAAACAGAACTTGCACTACCTTGTGCTGGATGAGACTGATTTACTTGAGATTTGATAGTGTCTTCAGAAATTTGACTGACAATACCTTTGAGAGTGCCGTAATCGGGATAGGGACAAGCAGAAACCCGCATCTGTACTTCTTGACCTTTTGCCAACTTACTCACATCATCAGGGGAAACTGCGGCTTTGATGACTAAGGGTGCATTGCTAGGGACAATTTGAGCAATTTCTTCTCCCAGTTGCACCGATTGACCAGAATTTCGCAGGTTGAGTTGAGAAAGAATCCCGTCTTCGGTGACTGTAATCTTGGTCTGGCTGAGGTCGCTTTCGGCTTGTTGTAGTTCGCTGGTGTCACGCTGGATTTGATTTTTTATTTGAATCCTCTGCTGTAACAAAGCTTCCCATTCTCGGTTGAGGGTGGCGAGAGTGGCTTCACCGCTCGCAATTTCTTGGGCGATAGTTTGTTTAGCGATCGCAACTTCAGAATTACTGGGATTAAGAGCAGTTTGGGTGCGGCGTAGTTTGGCTCGTTCTGCGGCTACAGCTTGTTGTCGTTGGGCAATAATTTGCTGTTGCGCCTCCATATTAGCTCGTTGCACCTCAACCGCTTGTTTTTGTTGAGCCACATCTAACTGCACTTCTTCTAATTGATTCAAAGATAAAGCACCAGCTTGGACTACTTTCTGATAGCGATCGCGTTTCGCTTGAGCTGCACTCAACGCCGCTTCTGTAGACTGGAGGTTAGCACGAGCTGAACGCAGTTCCACCTGTGCTTGAGACCATTCATTTTGCACTCTCTTTAAATTCGCCTCGGCTGCTTCTACTTCCGCCTGGACAGTAATTTGTTGGTCTCGATAATTGCGTTGGGTGCGCTGGAATGCGGTTTGAGCTGAAGTCACTACACGGTTTTTGCGCTCGGTTTCCGCTTGAATTTGCCGATTCAAAGCAGTAATTTGGGCATCGATTTGCAGCAGTTGCAGTTGTGTCTGCTGGATGTTGCTTTGCAATTGACTTTTTTGAGTTTGCAGGCGGGAATCATCAAGAGTGGCTAACACGTCTCCCTTTTTTACTACCTGATTTTCTTTGAAAAAGATATTTGTTACCTGACCGGCTGTAGCTGCTTGCACCAGCCGCAATTCTCCTGTGGGGCGGATACTCGCTTGCCCTTTAACGGTTACTTTATATTCAATAATAGAAGATAGGGCGATCGCTACCCCAACAGCACCGACGAGAACCAGACCGCCTAATTTCGCCCAATTACCAATCGGCGGCAGAAATTCATTGCTTTCAACTAGAGGTAGAGAGTCTGCATTAATTTGGTTAACCATGACAGTTTTCTGGGTAGAGATTAGCGAATGCTGCTTGGGGAAATTGCATTTGGATGACAGTTGCAAGAATTTTTGGTGAAACCATTGACTCTCGATAAATCAACCCCGTCGAGAAAATCTAAATGCTCGCCTGGTTGACGACACAAAACCTCTGGAGAACCTTGAATTTTTAATTTCCCTTGTTCCAACATGACAATCCAATCAGCTTGCTGGATAACTTTGGGACGGTGGCTAATTAAAATAGTGGTTTGACCTTGGCGGTGAGTGAGCAACTGGCTTAATACTTTGGCTTCACTAACTGGGTCGAGTGCGCCAGTAGATTCATCTAAGATTAGCACTGGCGGGTTATTGACAATGGCTCTGGCGATCGCTAATCTCTGCCGTTGTCCACCAGAAAGATTTGCACCAAATTCTCCTAAGACCGTTTGATATTTGTCTGGGAGGTTGCTAATAAACTCGTCAGCCCCAGCAATCTGGCAAGCTTGCACAATCTGCTCAAAGCTAATATTAGGTGAACCTAAACGGAAGTTTTCCATAATCGACCGACTCCAAAAGTGCGCGTCTTGCGGAACTAGAACCACTTGTTGGCGGAAGCAATCTAAAGCCAGGTCGTCTAGGTTATAAATGCCAAAGCGAATATTGCCAGACTGGAGTTGATATAAACCGGCAATCAACTTAGCTAGGGTACTTTTACCACAGCCAGATTTGCCAATGAGGGCAATTACCTGACCGCCAGGAATGGTTATAGAAAAATCTTGCAGCAGTTCAACTCTACCTGGATGATGAAAGTTGAGGTTAGTACAGGTAATATCTGCGTTGCTAGAAATTTTTACCCAAGGCTTTTGCTGATTATCTAAAGTTTCCGGGGTCGCATCAATGACTTCCGTAAGCCGTTGGGTAGCAGTTTTCGCACGGGTAAATTCATCAACAAAATCGATAGTAGTTTGAATAAAGCTGGTAAAGTTGCCATTCATGCTATTAAATGCCAGGAGCATCCCAATAGATAATTCCTGCCGAATTACTAAGGTGCTGCCAAACCAGATCAAGGCAATACTACCGATGTTAGAAATTAAATTTGAGAAGACACCGTTAACAATGCCAATTTGAATAGTACGGAAGGTAACGTTAGCAAGGCGACTAAATCGACCCTGAAATTCTTCCCAGAATTGTGGTGCTGCGGCAGTAGTTTTTAAGGTGATCGCACCTTTGAAAGTTTCCACCAAAACACCTTGATTTTCGGCTGATAACACCAAAACACTACGAATTTTTTGTTGTAAGGTGGGCAAGAAAACTACTGTGGAGAGCGTCATTAAAAGAGCGATCGCACCTGCTAAAACTGTGAGTTTTATACTGTAAAACAGCATGAAGCCTAAAGAAACCAGGGCAATAAAAAGCTGGCTGGGCAGACTCACAACAGCTTGAGAAATTAACTGATTAATTTGTTGAATATCTTCTAGGCGGCTGACAATTTCGCCACTGCGACGGGATTCATAATAACTTAAAGGTAGGCGGAGGATTTGCCGTCCAAATTCAAAAATTAGTCCTAGTTGTAGACGTTGAGCAAAGTGAGCGACAAGATTTGATTGTGCTAGTCGTAGGCTGCTGCTGACTAGGTGCATAACGATAACACCAATAGCAACACTAGTCAGAAGTTGGGTGTCTCCCCGCACTAGCACATCATCGGTGAGAATTTGCAACAGGAAGGGAGAAGCGAGGGAAAGCAGACCTAAAACAGAGTTGAGTAACAAGGTTTGACTCAAAATGCCACGATAAGGGGCAACACGCCGCAGGAAGCGACCAAAACCGCCAATTTTCTCTTGTTCATCTTCCTGACTAAAAAAGCGGACTGGATCGGGTTCTAATAGGAGCATGACTCCGTTTGTCCATGCTTCTAAAAGCCACTTTTTTTCTAGATAACGGATACCTGCACCTGGATCAGCGACGACGTATTTATTGCCCTGTTTGCCGTACAAAACTACCCAGTGATAACCTTTCCAGTGGATGATAGCTGGTAAGGGAAGGGTTTTTTCGTTGAAAGTCTCCAGAGTTACTTTTACTGCTCGTGCATTGAAAGCAAGGGCTTCTGCACCTTGTTTTAATCCTAAGAGGGTGCTTCCTTGCTGTCCTGTACCTACAGCTTCCCGACAGCGACTAATGCTAAAAGTTTTACCATAATGTTTAGCCACTGTTGCTAGACTGGCAGCACCGCAGTCTTCTTCACTATGTTGTTGAATCAGGTGGAATTTCATTGTCGGTTACTCGGTAGCGATCGCATAATCGATTTGTTTTTGTACTGAGTTGTTAACCTTGGGAGGTTCTAGTCCTAGGACTGAAGGAACACTATTTGGTGCTGCTAGGCGCAGTAATTCATAACCAATACCTGCTAGTCCTGTCATCAGTCCCGGTGTCTCAACTCCCAAGGGAACGCCACAGAGCCAGCCGTGTTGATTGATACTTTCAAGAATGGCGGCAGCAAAGCGATCAACTTGAGTCTTCCACTGAGGATCATCTAGGGTGAGACTGGCTTGCAATAGTAATTCTAGGTTGCCCAAATCTCCATGACACAGAGAGTGATTGCTACCAAAGCCATTAGCTATTGTAGTTTTCAAAGCTGTGTTAATTTCGGAACTGATTTGGCGATCGCTCAGGTGTGGTAGACAGCGCAAGCGAGCTAGTCCAATTCCTGGCGCACCATGACACCATGCCGTCATACAAGTATGTTGAGTGTCATTTTTTTCTAAAACTTGAGCCGTAAAATTGCGTAAATCTAGCCAGTTGCTAACTTCAGGAGCAAACAGGCTACGCTCGTACTCAATAGCAGCTAGGGCAGTGGTTTGAAAACGCTGTTCACCAGTCAATGATGCCAACTCTAACAACGCCCAAGCTATCCCCGCTACACCATGAGAAAAACCTGCTAACGGTGCTGTATTTGATATATTCGTACTCCAAGCGACACCATGCTGCATCGGTTGAGCGCAGGCGATGAGACGATCGCCACATTGGATGGCAGCAGCTAGGGTGCGATCGCTTGGCGCACAATGATACAGGGCAATTAAACCACCGATACACCCAGCAGCACCACTAATAATATCCAGTTGTTCATCTTTGGCAATCAGATCCGGGAGACGTTGGACAATCTTTTCGGCTTCCCTCAGCAGTGTAGGTTGATTCCAAAGTGTACCCAAATGGGAGAAAGTATAAATGATTCCACCCCAACCATCAAACATCCCAATAGATTTGACATCAGATTGGCTAGCATCTACTTGGCGGAGAATTGTATTTAATGCAGATTTGGCTAAATTGGTATAACGTTCTTCGGTGGTGACAGCACCTAGATAAGCAAGAAATAGTGCGACTCCTGATAATCCGTTATACAAATCGATGTGTAGTGGGGTGAGTAACCATTTTTCTTGCGGAGTAAGCTGTAAACCAATCCAAGTAGCATCCTGTTCACTAGATAATGCTAACGTCTCTAAGCGATCGCCAACCGCTTGTGCTGCTATCAGTAATTGTTCACGACTAGCTTGATGATCTACTGGAATTACAGAGTAGTTGGGTTGTTGATTTTGCTCCCCTACCGTTACCAATGTAGTCAGAGAAGCCCGAATAAACCACAGTTGTTGTGTCAAATCAGCTTCATCAAGTTGCTGAAAACGACGTTTAACTGAAGCCATACTTGATTCGGCAAAAAAATCAGTAATTTGCTCTCCAGAACTAGTCCACAAATCCCGCGAATTAGGGCGAGTTGTGAATAGGGGAACATCACCTTCCCACAAATCCTGACGTTCAGCAGCCATGACTTTAGTTAAATGAGGTTCTTGGGCAACTCCTAGCCATAGTCTGTCAAACAAGCGATCGCGGTCTAAAGCATTCCGTAAAACATCGGGATGAAAGCCTTCAGTTAATAGTAAGCTATAGATATAAGTAGAACGAATAATCGCCCGCACATGAACTTCTGCAAAGCGAGCTAAAATCCCATTTTCCGCCAGTAACTCGTCTCGATGCTTCAAAAGTAACCAATAAATGTTAGTAAATCCTGTAATTAGAGAATCCGTATAATCTAATACACTCATTTCCTTGCCATTATAAGTCGGTCGATTTTGGTTTCCTGGCATTTCTACTCGCTTGCGCTTCAGAGATATTTCATCAGTTCCCTTTCCTTCCAAATAAATAGCGCGATAAGGCGTGAGTTGACCTTGTGCAGATCCTAAACCACTCAAGTCAAGGCCTTCATACTCATCATTGCCATAAACTCGCTGTGGTAATAATCCAATGCTCAACACTGAGAAAGCTATTTTTTTGTAAGCCAGTAAGTCTGTTTTGACAAGTTCTACTCGCTCAAAGTGAGGATGAAACAAAGCTTCCAAGTCAATTAAAATAGGATGCTCACCTGCGGCGATTAAGTTCTCACTGTGAAAATCAGTTGCTTGTAAGGCGTAGAGTAATGCTAAGTAGCCACCCTGACGTTCATAAAAACGCTGAATCTCTTCGGTTGTATTGCATCCAGCAGCCGTAACAAACTCCACCCAACCATAAGAACCGCGTTCTAAAATCTTTAAGGTTTGAAATGGCGGATGAGTACCGCGATCATTAAGCCAAGTCAGTAGTTCCTGGAAATGCACATCAACAGCTAGGCTTCTCGGTTTATAAACAATCTGTAATCCAGAGCTAAATTTAGCAATCAAAACCGAACGTCCACCATGATGGGTATCCCCAGCACTACCTTGCAACTCTACCAGCACTCCTGGCTGATTTCCAGGACTAAAGAGCTTGCAGATATCACTCCAATCAGCACAAAGATGGCGCAGAAACTCTAAACTAAACTGCACCCAATGATCAATACAAATCTTGATTTGGCGCGCGAGAACTGGATATTCTTGCAACAAAGCCAAAGCTTGAGAAGGCTGTCGTAAATTGGCGATGAAGTTTTGAAATCTTTCTCCAGGCGTATCCCCATTTAACAATCCTTGCAGTCGCGCCACATTGATTTCCAAAATCATCGTCCGATGTAATATTTGCAACAATTTTTCAGGAAAATTTTCTAGCAACACTTTCATCACAGTGTTAGCGTCAAACGGCAACTCTGACTGGCACTGAATCAGTTTCTGCACTTCCTGATTGAGTTGCTCAAACCCTTGTTGAATAAGTGGTTCGACGATGTATAAAAAACCAGCTATTTCTTTTTTGAGCATATCAGAAGGCAGAAATATATGAGCATCAGAGTTAGCTGATGTCATAAATGCTTGTTCTATTTCTGACACCCATGCTGGAGAAGAAAGGCGAGAGTCCTCCCGACACGCTACGCGATCGCACATAGCCTCAATTGGCTCACCCAAAAGTTGCAAAAATTCTTCCTCGGTGATCCCATCTAATGCTAGACGCTGCACCCAATCAGCATCACTCATAAATGAGTTTTGTTCTCGCCAGCGTTGTATCCTTTGTTGTGCTGTTTTGGGATTAATTTGCTGTTGAGATGTTGGAGAATTAAGTATATTTAGTAAGGTAATACGTTCAGCTAATGTCAGAGCTTGCAGCCATTGTTTATTAATAACAGAATTTTGATGAGGCATAGTTTATCTTCCAAAATAATATTCAAAAAAGCTGGGAAAAGGTGAACCGAAAAGTCTCACCCATCTTGCTTATTACTGTGTTAATACACTAGGAAAATTGTATGAATACTTCTTGTTGTATCACTTTAGTCTTACTTTGTAATAGCAAATAGTAATTGCTTGAGAAGGTCTAGGAAAAAAACTGGCAGTAATTCCACCACCAGCGAGTGTTTGTGTGACTTCACTGGGTAACTCAATCATTCCGGCGGGATTTTCAGGTAATTGGGAACGTTGTTCGTCACTCAAGCTATTGCGATAGTCTTCATTTTTCCATGCGTGAATAATGTCAATATTTGACATGATTTTTCTCCTTTGATGTTGGTAATAATTTTGATGGATTGACACAGCTAATTTTGTGCATGAGGCTTCTATTTCATAAGGCTAAGACAGCGCAAATACAAACCTTTTTTCTTCATTAGTTGTGTCAATCTATTTATTTTATTTTAAAGTCAGGATGTCACAAAGAACTCCCTTAGTAAATCCCTTTAGACCTGTGCATAAAACACCTCTAGAAAATCCGCCACCAGCGAGTGTTTGTGTGACTTCATTTGGCAACTCAATCATTCCGGCGGGATTTTCAGGTAATTGGGAACGTTGTTCGTCACTCAAGCTATTGCGATAGTCTTCATCTTTCCATGCGCGGATAATGTCAATATTGGACATGATTTTTCTCCTTTGATGTTTGGTAATTATTTTTAGAAACAGACTTTAGCTTTAAGGGATTAACCTGTGCTTTTGTCTTCCTGGGGGTTTCTACGATTGCTTTGAGTCTTTATGCACTGAGTGAGAAAATTTTTAGGAGTTAAACTCACTCATCTTGTTTGGCATTGTGATAATACAGTAGGGAAATAGTGTGAAACACTATTTGCAATATCTCTGTAGTGCTACTTCAAAATTAGTTCGCAAACACCACGTCTGCAAGTATAAATAGTAACTGGGCTTTTACAGATAAACCCTGCTGTAAATTTACCACCAGCAAGTGTTTGTGTGACTTCACTGGGTAACTCAATCATTCCGGCGGGATTTTCAGGTAATTGAGAACGTTGTTCGCCACTCAAGGTATTGCGATAGTCTTCATCTTTCCATGCGCGAATAATGTCAAAGCTAGACATGATTTTTCTCCTTTGATGTTGGTAATAATTTTGAGAAATTGACACAGCTAGTTTTGTGCATGAGGTTTCTATTTCATAAGGATAAAACAGCACAAATACAAACCTTTTTTCTTCATTAGTTGTGTCAATATATTTGTTTTATTTGAAAGTCAGGATGTCACAAAGAACTCCCTTAGTAAATCCCTTGAGACCTGTGCATAAAACACCTCTAGAAAATCCGCCACCAGCGAGTGTTTGTGTAACTTCATTTGGCAACTCAATCATTCCGGCGGGATTTTCAGGTAATTGAGAACGTTGTTCGTCATTCAAGCTATTGCGATAGTCTTCATCTTTCCATGCGCGGATAATGTCAATATTGGACATGATTTTTCTCCTTTGATGTTTGGTAATTATTTTTAGAAACAGACTTTAGCTTTAAGGGATTAACCTGTGCTTTTGTCTTCCTGGGGGTTTCTACGATTGCTTTGAGTCTTTATGCACTGAGTAAGAAAATTTTCTTAAATTAAATATTCTCACTCATCTTGTTTAGCAATATGCTAATCTTTACGCCAAAACTAGTAGCTTTAGAACTTACCTCAATAGGTCAGGAATCTTGATAATTATGAGCTGCGAGTGCCAGTTGCTTAAGATTGTTTGAGCAAGAACTTCTTCTTGCTGCTTCTTGATTACCCCCTACAATATTTTCCAGGCTAGTATTTGTTAATTTAACTAGTCCTGCCGCATTTTCTGCATTTTTCCACGCCCGGATCATGTCAATATTTGTCATGTTTGTACTCCTTTGCTTTTTGCAATGATTTTCAGAAATTAACCTTGGCTTTAAGGTATGAATCTGGGCTTCGGTTATTCTGGGAGTTGTTACGATGGCTTTGAGTGTTTATGCACCTTTTAGCTGAGGTTAGTTGCTGGGTCTAGTGCGATCGCGTAATTTAGAAGATTGTTGGTAATATTGTGGAAAATGCCTGGAACGCTGTGTATTACAATTAAGTAGAAATTCGTAAACTCTAAATTTTCTATACTCACATAAATTTCATGCAACCCCGACAGGGCATTATTGAAGTCTTCTCGACCTTTGTGCAGTTTGATGCAGATAGGTTCAGCCTTTGGACGATAGATAGTAAACTACAGCGAAGTATAAAAAAATGCTTAGAAAAATACCCGCAACAAACATCTGATCATTTCTGGGTGCTTTATTGGTACAAAATCTGGCAAATGGAATCCAGTCCTCTAGCGGCGGGGCATATTTCCGCTTATTTGCAGGAGGTATGCTTCTGGGTTGCTAGAAAAATAGCTGTAAACTTTATCAGTCAATTTTCGGTTGCTGATTGTTTTCAGATTGCTATTTCCTGCATTCATAAAATTCTCAAAAATTTTAATCCTGAATACAGCACAAGCTTAAAAAGTTATGCAGAATATGCTTTTGAGCGTTTTCTCAAAGACTCACTACGTTTAGGAAAGGAAGCAGATATCTGCACTGACTGGGCTTTATTGCATAAAATTAGTCGGAGACGTTTGCTAAATGCTTTAGAGAATGCTGGTTGTACCAGTCAAATTATCAATAGTTATGTCTTAGCTTGGGAATGTTTTAAGGAACTCTACACCAGTGATAGCCAAACTATCCGTCAGTTGGGAAAACCGGATACTGCAACATGGGAAGCAATTACTCAGCTATACAATAGACAAAGCTTAAGCCAAATGACTCCAGAAACTTTGGAAAAATGGTTGAGTACCTGCGCTAAATCTGTACGAAACTTTCTTTACCCCAAGTTTGTGTCTGTAGATGCTCCTATTCATGGGCAAGAATCAGGTAATTTATTAGATACATTACCCGCAGATTTACCAGCATCCTTACTTACAGAAATTATTGCCCAAGAAGAAGCCAAAACTAGACAAACACAACAAGCACAATTAAACCAAGTTTTAATAGATGCTGTAGCAGCTTTGGATATTCAGTCTCAAAAATTACTCCAAACTTATTACGAGCAAAAGCTGACTCAACAACAAATTGCCCAACAGCTAGAAATTAAGCAATATTCAGTTTCTCGCCGTCTTACTAGCATTAAACGCTCATTACTCACAACCCTAACACAGTGGAGTCAAAATCATTTGCATATCTCCCCTACATCCGTCGTAGTGGATGGCGTAAGTAAAAGTCTGGAAGAATGGCTCAACAATTACTATAGAACCTCTTGAGATTATGTTTGATGCTGCTGTGGGTTTCGCTGTTGATAATGACTTGGTTCTAGAAATGATTCAGACATCACCAAATCTAGAGCATAATTACTCTACGTCTGGTGGTTTTCAACGTGCTTGGATCAATCAAGTTTGTTTAACTACGTTTTTAGACTGGTTGCATAGAGAAATTACACCCCATGCTAGAGTGCATCCCAACATGGCTGCTTTACCGAATATTTGGGAAGTAGTCAATGGTACTGCTATCAGTTTTGATAACTCTCGCTTGGTGTTAATTCCTACCTTAGCGATGGATGTGGATGAGTTGCGCGTACCTCAAGAATGGGTAGATATTCCCGAATGGGTGGCTGATTATTACTTAACAGTACAGGTAAATCCTGATGAAGAGTGGATCAGAATTGTGGGCTATACAACTCATCAACAACTGAAAACTTTGGGGGTTTATGATGCAGGCGATGGCGTTTCGCCCAGCGTAGCTGATCGCACTTACAGTTTAGAATCTGATCAGCTCATCTCAGACCTAAATGTACTTTGGGTAACTCGCCAATTATCTCCTGAAGAAATCACGCGTGCGCCGGTTGCACCTCTAGCACCTTTACCCCAAACCCAAGCAGAAAATTTACTGCAAAGATTAAGTAATGCAGATATCAAATTTCCCCGCCTAGAAGTTCCCTTTCCTCTTTGGGGAGCATTGATAGCACACGGCGGTTGGCGACAACGTTTGTATGAATTGCGTCAAGGAATTATCCAATCAACATCCATCAAGCAATGGCTTCAAGAAGGTGTAACAAATTTTGCTCAACAATTTGGCTGGGAACGGCGGCAGTTTTTAGCCTTGTCTTCAGGGATGCGGAGTCGGGAAAGCCAAGAGTCTATTCTCGGCTTATCTCGACAAATATTAGTATCTGGTAACACTTACGAGTTACGAGTTTTCCCCAAAGGTAATCCAGAAGAACAAATTTGGCGTTTTGAATTACGCAGTGCAAATCCAGACAATATGATTCCTGTAGGGTTTAAACTCTGGCTACTGACGGAAGACTTGCAACCATTTCCTAACAATGAAGATACAGCAACAACGCCTGTAGAAGAATTGTCTGTAGAAGTAATGTTAGAACCGGGTGAAGGGTTAGTTTGGGAAGTCATACCTTTACCAGCAGAATATGAGCGCGAAATTTTACGTTTTTAGTTGCAGCGTAAGTAGTTATCTGTGTCTTTATGGTCTACAAGAATCTATCTTAACCTCAGAGACACAGAGAAGAATCAATATGTTTTCTTGGCTGAAGGTGGTGGGGAATGGTAAGAAAGAAATTCATGAATTTTTGTTTGCTGGTTGTGTTAACTATATTTATATGTGTTCTAATGCGTCCAGTTTTCGCAAATAGTTCCCAAAATATAATAAATCAGGATTCACAATCAAAAGTTGTCGAAAGCCAACAATTATATGCAAGTGGTAAATTTGCTGAAGCGGTGAAAGCTTTACAGCAAGAAGTCCAAGCATATCAACAGCAAGGAGATATTTTAAAACAAGCTGTAGCTTTGAGTAATTTATCCCTTGCTTATCAACAACTTGGTGATTGGCAACAGGCGCAATTAACTATTACTAAAAGCTTAGATTTACAAGGCACAAGTAATAAAAATTTAGCAGTCTTTGCCCAAACTCTAGATATTCAAGGACGCTTACAACTCTTGACAGGAAAGCCAGAAGCATCTCTTATTACTTGGAAACAAACTGAAGATATTTATACCAAGCTAGAAGATAAAAACGGTATTGCTTTGGCACTAGTTTATCAAGCTCAAGCATTACGCACTCAAGGTTTTAATAAGCAAGCTATTGAAAAACTAGAACAGGTAAATCAGACTTTAGAGCCTCAAGGTGATTCTTTGGCTAAAGCCGCAGTTTTGCTTTCCCTCGGTGATACTTTAGAAAATGTGGGAGAGTTAGAAAAATCTCGCCTGGCTTTAGAACAAAGTTTAGCAATTTATCAAAGGCTAAAATCACCTGAAAATATGGCTTTAAGTTTGCTCAGTTTAGGAAATAACGCTCGGATTCAACAAAAAAATACCCAGGCGATTGCATTCTATCAACAAACATTTGAAATATCACCTTCACCCCTTACAAAAGTTAAAGCAAAACTCAATCATCTCAATTTGCTAGTTGAAGAAAAACAACTCACCGCAACACAAACGTTAATTCCAGAAATTCAATCTCTGCTAGTACAACTCCCACCTTCGCGCTCATCAATTTACGCCCGTATTAACTTTGCTCACAGTTTGGGTAGTTTAAATACTCCCAAATCCCAAATCGCTCAACTCTTGGCTACGGCTGTACAACAAGCCAGGAATCTGAACGATATCCGCGCCGAAGCTTATGCTTTAGGTAATCTGGGTAGTTTGTATGAGAAAACGCAACAATTTGCTGAGGCTATTAGCCTGACACAAAAGGCTTTGATTTTAGCGCAAACCAGCAACGCGCCGGAAATCGCTTATCTTTGGCAATGGCAGATGGGTAGACTATTAAAAGCCCAAGGTAATTTTACCGGAGCGATCGCAGCTTACGACGCAACTATAGAAACATTGGAGTCGCTGCGTATTGATTTAGTAGCAGTTAATCAAGATATCCAGTTTAATTTCCGAGACAATGTAGAGCCAGTTTATCGTGAGTCGGTGGCGTTACTGTTGCAAAATTCTGGCGAAAAACCCGATCTTAAAACCTTAGATAAAGCTAGAACACGCATAGAAGCGTTACAGTTAGCAGAACTGGATAACTTTTTTAGAGAAGCTTGTTTACAAGGGCAGAGGGTACTGTTAGATCAAGTAGTAGACAAGGAAAATCCCAACACTGCCATACTCTATCCAATTATTCTGCCAGAACAACTGCAAGTAATTGTGAAAATACCTCAGCAACCACTGCGTCACTATACAGTTAACAAATCTCAGGTTGCAGTAGAACGCACCTTAGCAGAACTACGGGAATATATTTTAGAACCGGATAGAACTGCGGAAGTACAAACCCTTTCCCAAGAAGTCTATAACTGGTTAATTAAACCTATAGAATCTGATTTAACCACAAATCAAGTTAATACACTGGTATTTGTACTAGACGGAGCATTAAAAAATATTCCCCTAACTGCGCTTTACGACGGTGAGAAATATTTAGTAGAAAAATACGCTGTTGCTCTCAGTTTAGGACTTCAGCTATTAACGCCCAAAGCTCTGGCTGAAAAACCTGTGAGTGTACTGGCTGCGGGTTTAGTGCAACCACCGCCGGAGTATTCCTCATTCCCACCCTTACCAGGAATCAAGTTAGAATTTGACCTCATTGCTCAAACAGGAGCATCTACCAAAAAACTACTAGATAAAGACTTTACCAGCAGCACTCTAGAAAAAAATGTCAATACTGTGCCGTTTAATGTCTTACATTTGGCGACTCACGGACAATTTAGTTCTCGCCCGGAAGATACTTTTATTCTAGCCAATGATGGTTCTATCAATGTTTTACAGTTCGATAACTTACTCCGCTCTCAGAGTGACACTAATACACAAATCATAGAATTATTAGTTTTGAGTGCCTGTCAGACTGCCACCGGTGACAATCGTGCTACATTAGGCTTGGCAGGTGCAGCTATAAAAGCAGGCGCACGTAGCACAGTCGCTTCACTGTGGCACATCGATGATCAATCTACTGCCATCTTAATTGGTGAATTTTACAATGAATTAGTCAATAGTAAAGTGACTAAAGCAGAAGCCTTGCGTCGCGCTCAAGTAAAATTATTAACAAAGTATCCTAATTATAGTCGCCCTGCTTATTGGGCTGCTTATGTATTAGTTGGTAACTGGTTGTAAGCAACAACAAAAAATTAGGGTAGGAAATTTCCTACCCTAACACTGTTTATGCTTTTTCAATTAATGCAAACTACTAGGTCATCAAATTTGAATTGAGGGATAAGCAAGTTTGTCGTATTCGCGTAGCGTCTCTTAGAGAGGACTTTAGTCCTGATTTTTCTGAGGACTAAAGTCCTTACTACGAACCTTAAACTTTCGCCAATTCTGGTGTAGGACGTTTGCTGTTGCGAATATTAGTAATAGCCTCAGCATAATCTTTGGCGTTAAATACAGCAGAACCAGCCACGATCGCATTTGCGCCAGCTTCTAACACTTGCCAAGTATTATTAGCTTTAAGTCCACCGTCTACTTCAATCCAAGGGTCTAAACCGCGCTCATCACACATTTGACGTAGTTTGCGGATTTTTGGCACTACCCCAGGAATGAAGCTTTGACCACCAAAACCGGGGTTAACGCTCATAATTAGTATGAGGTCGCACAGTTCCAGAACATATTCAATCAGTTCTAAAGGAGTACCAGGGTTAAGTACGACCCCAGCTTGCTTACCGAGTTCTTTGATTTGTCCGAGAGTGCGGTGTAGATGTGGGGAAGCATTATGCTCGCAATGTACAGAAATAATATCAGCACCCGCTTTGGCAAAGCCTTCTACATACTTTTCGGGTTCGACAATCATCAAGTGGACATCCAGAGGCTTATTTGTAACCGGACGAATCGCCTCCACTACCAGAGGGCCTATCGTAATATTAGGTACAAATCGACCGTCCATTACATCAACATGAATCCAATCAGCTCCAGCTGCATCTACAGCGCGAATCTCGTCACCTAAACGACTGAAGTCGGCTGATAGGATAGATGGAGAAATAACAATGGGTTTTTGAGATTGGTTTTGGGTCATGGCTAGTGGGTTCTTAAGCGTCCTCGTCTGTAAGTATTGTAACAAAATAGGTAACAAAATATTGAGAATTTTTAGGATTGGGGATAGGGAATAGGTGACAGGGGACAGGGGACAGGGGATAGGGAAGAATACAAGATAGACAAATTAATGACTAATAACTATTGACTATTAACTATGAATAAAAAATTAAGCTGGATAATTTGGGGTTTAGGTGCTTCTTGTTTGAGTTTGCCGGTGTTGGCTTCAGCTTTACCAAGTTCTTTAGGAACTAATGGTATTGATGTTTTGAAGCTACATCAACCTCCTTATAATTTGCTGGGGCGGAAAATTGCGATCGGTCAGGTGGAAATTGGTCGTCCGGGTATGTTTGGCTGGGATAAGGCGGTGTCTAAAAATCGCTCTTTATCCTTGGCGGGGGTTTTTTTACGCAATGCGCCAGCTAAGTCTAATAACAGCGTTGACCCCCATGCTTATAATGTAGCTGGGGTTATGGTCAGTCGAGATAAAGGTTTACCTGGAGTTGCGCCGCAAGCGAGACTCTATTCTTCTGCTGTCGGTTCTACAAGAAATACGGGTCAACCGGAAGAGTGTTTATCAGCTCAACATATAGCTTTGCAAAATACTGGTGATGTTCGTGCCATTAACTTTAGCTTTGGTGAACCTCTCAACCGCGACCCCCGACCAGATGCTACTTTAGATGGCAAAGCTTTGTTAACGTTATGTGTTGACTGGTCTAGTCGTGTTCATGATGTTTTGTACGCGATCGCAGGCAATCAGGGTAAAGGTGGTATTCCCATCCCTACAGACAATTTTAACGGATTAAACGTGGCTTTTTCATCCCGTCGTGGGGGTATTTTTAATAAAGTCGATGTTTCTAATCTGGCGGGTTTGAATCAAGGGGTTAGTGGTCGATTGGCTGGCAAGGAATTTAATTTGGATGGGCGACGCTCTATAGGTATAGTTGCACCAGGTAGTAATATTCCTTTGCTTAATCCCGATGGCAAATTAAATAAGGTTACAGGTACAAGCTTTGCTGCACCTCATGTCACCGCTACGGTGGCTTTACTCCAAGAATTTGGCGACAGACAACTACGCACCAAACAACCAAATTGGAGTGTTGATAGTCGCCGTCATCAAGTGATGAAAGCTGTGTTACTTAATTCCGCAGAGAAAATCCAAGATAAGGGTGATGGTTTACTGTTGGGGATGACGCGGACGCTGATTGATAAACAAAACCAAGATTGGCTAGGTTCTGATGCTTATAAAAACCCAAAAATTCCTTTGGATTCTCAAATGGGAACGGGTCATTTAAATGTTTTTCGCGCTTATCAGCAATTTAGTGCCGGTCAATGGCTACCGACTGCTACTATCCCGGCTGTTGGGTGGGATTATCGACAAGTAGATGCTAGTAAATCTGTTGACTATACCCTAGCAAAACCCTTAAATCAGGGAAGTTTTGTCTCTATTACTTTGAGTTGGGATCGTTTGGTGGAACTCCAAGATACCAACAAAAACCAAATGTATGATTTAGGAGAGAAATTTAGCGATCGCAGTTTGAATAATTTAGACCTCTATCTCGTCAAAGCTGATAATAAAAATCCCGATGCTGGCACAATTTGTTCTTCAATGAGTGACGTTGATAGTGTAGAACACATTTTTTGCCCCGTTCCTGCTACTGGTAACTACAAAATCCGTGTGCAGTTCCGTCAGCAAGTCAACGAACCAATTCAAGCCTATAGTTTGGCATGGTGGACTGTTTCTAGTAAATGAATAATGATTTAATGGCTATTCTTTAATTATTTTTTTTGATTTATGTAAATCCCCTCCTCGTAAACCTACGGTGTATGCACATCTTTGTGCTGGTTGCAAAATGTGGTTTGATCCCCCTAAATCCCCTTTAAAAAGGGGAACTTTGATTCTAGTTCCCCCCTTTTTTAAGGGGGGTTAGGGGGGATCAAAACTTTGTAGGACTAGGTTATTAGACTTGTGTGTACACCGTAGCCTCGTAAGTTGGGAGGGGATGAGGACTGGATTTCTTGTACCTTACTCGAAAGAAAAACACTATAATATTTCCCTATTTATCGGGTTCATGTAATCTCTTTAATGCAATATTGTAGTATCTCTTGTTGTGCTTCTGTTAAATCAATTTTAAGATAATTACAGACATGAATAAGATTAGATATTCCATATTCAGATAACCCGCATTTCTCACAAACTGTAGGGGCGGGTTCACAGATATGCTCGAATTATTTACGAATATTTCAATCAACCCGCCCCTACGGACTCTGGACTGAGGTTGCAATAATTGGTGAGAAATCCGGGATAAGCCCTGCCGAAAAATTTGCACTTCCTCTATGATGCCCTGAATGTGTCTTTTGAGAGCTATTCTTGACGGAAAATAATTACAAAATTGGTCTGCGATGCCTATTAAACGCAGGGCGAACGCATCTAAATATTAAGGAGCGATAATCAAGGTGGAATTCGCCAA